>CAIVZW010000859.1 GCA_903910495.1 uncultured beta proteobacterium | reverse complement strand
CCCTGAAAGTGAAATAGAACGCCTGAAACGTCCCTTCACCCGTTTTGAAACTGCCCGCTCCAACGCCACAGGCACCGGACTCGGCCTGGCGATTGTCGAACGGATTGCTCGCCTGCATGGCGGCGCACTTGAACTGCTGCCCAGGGACGGAGGTGGCCTGATCGCTCGCCTGAAGCTTCCACTTAAAAACTGAGGCGAAAAAAATGCGCCAGCTCGTTAAAGCTGGCGCATTACCCCTTGTTTCAAAACAAGTCTAATTCCTGATCGCAGCCTGAGCGGCGGCCAGACGCGCAATCGGCACGCGGAACGGCGAACAACTCACGTAGGCAAGGCCAACGCGATGGAAGAAGTCAATCGAGGCCGGATCTCCACCATGCTCACCGCAAATGCCGAGCTTGATGTCCGGACGAACCGATTGTCCCTTCTCGACAGCCATTTTCACGAGTTGGCCGACACCCTTCTGGTCGATCGACTGGAAGGGATCCACGTCGTAAATGCCTTCCTTGAGATAGTACGGCAGGAACTTGCCGATATCGTCACGCGAGAACCCAAGCGTCATCTGGGTCAGGTCGTTGGTACCGAACGAGAAGAACTCAGCCTGCTTGCCGATGCTGTCAGCCATCAGCGCGCCACGCGGGGTTTCGATCATGGTACCGACCATGTAGTCGATCGTTTCCTTGCGTTCGGCAAAGACGGCTTCAGCCGTGGCGCGGATAAGCTTGGCCTGGTCATTGTATTCGCGCACGGTACCAACCAACGGAACCATGATTTCAACCTTGACATCACGGCCCTGAGCCTTTGCGTTAAGCGCGGCCTCAATGATCGCACGCGATTGCATTTCCGTAATTTCCGGATAGCTGATACCGAGACGGCAGCCACGGTGACCCATCATCGGATTCGATTCATGAAGATCGTCAACGCGGTTCTTGATGACCTCATACGCAACGCCCATTTCCTTGGCCATGGCGCGCTGATTGGCTTCATCATGCGGCAGGAACTCATGCAAGGGCGGATCAAGCAGACGGATGGTCACCGGCAGGCCATCCATTTCCATGAACAGGCCTTCGAAGTCACCACGCTGCATCGGCAACAGTTTGAAGAGAGCTTTACGACGACCGGCCTCATCGGGAGCCAGGATCATCTCGCGCACCGACTTGATACGATCGCCTTCAAAGAACATATGCTCGGTACGGCACAGGCCGATACCGACAGCACCGAAGTTACGCGCAACTTTGGCGTCCGTCGGCGAATCGGCATTGGCGCGAATGGTCAGACGCTTGTAGCGATCGGCCAGTTCCATCAGGGTTCCGAAGTCACCGGACAGTTCTGCATCCTTGGTCGGAACCTTGCCTTCGTAGACCTTACCGGTAGAACCGTCGAGGGAAACCCAGTCACCTTCCCTGTACACTTTGCCTTCTACGGTCATCGTACGGGCTCTCGGATCAACACGCACGGACCCGGCACCGGAAACGCAGCACTTGCCCATGCCGCGGGCAACAACCGCTGCGTGCGAGGTCATGCCGCCACGCGCCGTGAGAATGCCCTTGGCCACGACCATGCCGCGCAAATCCTCAGGTGATGTTTCCTGACGAACAAGGATTACGTCCTTACCCTGCGCAACCCATTCCTCGGCTTCGTCGGCAAAGAATACGATTTGACCGGTGGCGGCGCCTGGCGAAGCGGGGAGACCACTGGCAATCAATCGTGCTTTCTTTACGGCCTGGCCGTCAAACACCGGGTGCAGGAGTTCGTTGAGACGGTCCGGGGCGACGCGCATCAGCGCCGTTTTTTCATCGATGAGGCCTTGTTTCAGCATCTCTACGGAGGTACGAACCAGAGCAGCGCCAGTGCGCTTTGCAGAACGTGTCTGCAACATCCAGAGTTTGCCTTCCTGAATGGTGAACTCGATGTCCTGCATGTCCTTGTAGTGATTTTCCAGCGCCGTCTCGGTCTTGATCAGTTGTGCGTAGATCAGCGGCATGATTTCTTCAAGCGACGGGAACTTGCCGGCACGATCGGCTTCGCTGACCTGAGCCAGTTCGGCCCAGCGCTTTGAACCTTCGAGCGTGATCTGCTGCGGCGTACGGATACCGGCCACCACATCCTCGCCCTGGGCGTTGATCAGGAATTCACCGTTGAAAATGTCTTCGCCCGAAGCGGCATCGCGCGTAAAGGCAACGCCTGTACCACTGTTCTGGCCAAGGTTACCGAAGACCATGGATTGAATGTTGACCGCAGTGCCCCAGGAATGGGGGATGTCGTTCATTTGACGGTAGTAAACAGCACGGTCGTTGTTCCAGCTCTGGAATACCGCCATCACGGCACCCCACAGTTGTTCCCACGGATCATTCGGGAATTCACGGCCAAGACGGGTTCGAATCATCGCCTTGAACTCGCTGACCATTTGCTTGAGATCATCGACACCCAGATCGGTATCGAGCTCAACGCCTTTTTTCTCCTTGATTTCATCGATGATGACTTCAAAGGGGTCGTGATCTTCCTTCGACTCGGGCTTCAGGCCCATGACCACGTCGCCGTACATCTGGATGAAGCGGCGGTAGGAGTCCCAGGCGAAACGCTCGTTACCTGATTTCCTGGCCAGACCCGCGACGGCTTCGTCATTGAGTCCCAGATTAAGTATCGTATCCATCATGCCGGGCATCGACGCACGGGAGCCGGAACGCACGGAAACCAGCAAAGGATCAGCCGCATCGCCAAATTTCTTGCCCATTTCCTTTTCGACAAAAGCAACGCCCTGCAGCACTTCGGCTTCAATCAACTGGCGCACACTTTCGCCACCCCGTTCGGTATATTCCGTACAGGCCTCGGAACTGATCGTGAAGCCCGGAGGCACGGATATTCCGAGGCGACACATTTCGGCAAGGTTTGCGCCTTTGCCGCCCAGAATGTTTTTCATGTCGGCGGCGCCTTCAGTCTTCGAAGGACCAAAAACGTAAATCAGTTTATTTGGCATATCAATCTCTGCTTGTTGGATAAATGGGAACTCGACACCAGTAAATATCTGCATACAGTGGTGTGGGAGGCTATTTTAGCCAAACGACAGGCATTTGGTTGCCTCTTTTACAACAATACCGCCAATATTCCAGAGTAATCAGGCAAAACCGAGTCATCATGATAGGCAAAAGACTTCCGGAAAATCATACTTCCTGCTCACAAACTCTACCCGCCGACCTCTGAGCAAGCGAGCTTGCGTTACCTCTAGTTTTTAAGACAAGTTAAAATGAACCATCAGATAGTGATCATTTTGGTTAATTTGTCTGCATGTCTTATCTCAACTTGACAGCAATTTGCGCTCGTGCAAATCTCTTGCATCAAGCCAGAGCTCAGGCAATAACCCATTTGCAGGAACTTGCATGCCCATCGAATCCATTGATAACCGTCGTCTCTATCGACAGATCGCCGACCAGATAAGCCGTCTGATTCAATCAGGCGAATACCAGCCCGGTGAGCGCCTTCCGGCCGAACGATTGCTGGCCAGCCAACTGAGCGTCAGCCGTCCCACCGTTCGCGAGGCACTGATCGCTCTGGAAGTGGAAGGAAGGGTCGAAATCAGGGGCGGTGCAGGCGTGTTTGTTCTGGAGCAGGTTTCAGAACCGTCAGTGGCCAACTTAACCGCCCCAAACGGGATGTCGATTCCCGGTCCATTCGAGGTACTTTTCGCACGTGACCTGATCGAGCCGGAAGTGGCCGCTCTTGCCGCCAAAAAGGCCCCGGCAGAACAACTGGCCTGCATGTCCCAGTCACTGGGAGATATGGTGTGCTGTTCGGCGGCCGACCCAAGGCGCGTGGAATATGACCGCCGTTTCCATTTCGCTCTGGCCGAAGCCTCTGGCAACAACGCACTGGTATTGGCCATACATGCTCTGTGGGCACCCCGCGAGCACCCGCTTTACCTGCGCCTGGAAGATCACTTTCATTCCGAACCGGTCTGGCAACGTTCGATTATCGAACACCGCGAGATACTGGAAGCCATCAAGCGCGGTGATGCCAAAGCCTCCCGGGCGGCCATGCACCGTCATTTGAAGAATGCCCGGATGCGTTTTGAATCCAACTGGCAGGAAGATTGAAGCGTATCGCCCCTGCAGGAAAGTGCCGGCTGTCTCTGTGCTCGCTTTGCTACGAATGATCTGAAGTTCATTAATGACCGGGGCTTACTTCGCAGCGCCCTGACCATCAAGATGCAGGTCGTTCGGAAATCACATGCCTCATCAAACCGGGGGCGTAGCGCTTGCATTTACCGTTACCCATCCCATAATGGAAAGGAGGAGGAGCCTGCCATGAACCCAAGTGTGCGACCTGCTGCTGTTGCCGGAGCGTTCTACCCCGATTCGGCCAGCGCACTGGAAGGTATCGTTTCCCTGATGCTGACTGAAGCACCAAGGGATGCTTCCCCGAATCCCAAGGCCATTATTGTGCCCCATGCCGGCTACATCTATTCGGGACCGATCGCCGCCTGCATTTACGCCCGCTTGCGCAGAATGCGCGATATCATCCGGCGCATTGTCTTGCTCGGACCGACACACCGGGTTGCCGTCAATGGACTGGCGCTGCCTTCCTGCACGGACTTTTCCACGCCGCTTGGCGTCGTGCCGATCGATCATCAGGGGCTTGCCACCCTCGTGGATCTGCCACAAATCGTGGTCAACGATGCGGCGCACGCACAGGAACATTCGCTGGAAGTGCAGCTACCCTTTCTGCAGATGGTATTTGGCAGCTTTTCACTGCTCCCGTTGGCGGTCGGCCAGGCATCGCCGGACGCCATTGCTGAAGTGCTTGAACGTCTGTGGGGTGGTGAAGAAACCCTGATCGTCATCAGTTCCGACCTCTCGCACTACCTGCCTTACGATTCGGCCAGAAAAATGGACAACGAAACCGCACAGCAGATTATTGACCTCGACCCGTCAATCAGTCATCGGCAAGCCTGTGGCGCTTCGCCTATCAATGGCTTGTTGCTCGCTGCCCGAAAGCACGGCTTGCAGCCTGTTCTGGTTGACCTGCGCAATTCAGGCGACACGGCCGGCGACAAGGCACGCGTGGTTGGATACGGCGCCTTTGCCTTTCATGAGGTTGGACAACATGCCCATTGACCCGCTCGGATTGACCCTGCTGACCATTGCGCGCAACGCCATCGGCCGACGTTTCGCCCAGGAAGCACGCACTATCGTGCCGCATCCGGAACTTTCCCGCCCCGGCGCGACTTTCGTCACCCTGACTCAAAACGGTCAGCTACGCGGCTGCATCGGCAGCCTTGAGGCTTATCGTCCGCTTGCTACCGATGTCGCTGAAAACGCTGTCGCAGCGGCCTTTCGCGACCCGCGTTTTGCGCCGCTGGCCAGCGATGAACTGGCGCGCACCCGCGTCGAGGTCTCGCTGCTTGAAGCACCGGAAGCCATGATTTTCACTGACGAGGCCGAAGCCATCGCCGGCCTGTGCCCTGGCATTGATGGCCTTATTCTGACGCATGGCAGTCGGCGTTCCACCTTCCTGCCCCAGGTCTGGGAATCGCTGCCCGATCCCCGGAAATTCATGACCCAGCTCAAACTCAAGGCCGGATTGCCGGCCGATTTCTGGGATGAGAAAGTCACCCTCGCTCGCTACCGGGTACAAAAATGGAAAGAAGCGTAAAAACACCGGAATCAGTCCATCCGGCGCGCTGGTGGCACCGCATCGAAAACGATGGCCAACAAGGCCGCATCCAGTGCGATCTCTGCCCGCGTGACTGCAAACTGCACGACGGCCAGCGCGGCGTCTGCTTTGTCCGTCAGAACATCGGGGGGCAGATGGTACTGACGACTTACGGTCGCTCCTCCGGTTTTTGCATCGACCCGATCGAAAAAAAGCCGCTCAACCATTTCCACCCCGGTTCATCAATCCTTTCCTTCGGCACCGCCGGCTGCAACCTGTCCTGCAAGTTCTGCCAGAACTGGGACATCTCGAAGTCAAAGGACATGGATCGGCTGATGGATGCCGCCAGCCCGGAAGGCATTGCCGGCGCAGCGGCCGCCTACGGGGCACAAGCGGTGGCCTTTACCTATAACGACCCGGTGGTCTTTGCCGAATATGCCATCGATACGGCACAGTCCTGCCACCAGCGCGGCATCAAGACGGTGGCGGTCACCGCCGGCTACATTCACCCGCAACCGGCCAAGGAATTCTATGCCGTGATGGACGCCGCCAATGTTGACCTCAAAGCATTCAGCGACGAGTTTTACGTCAAGCTCTGCGGCGGACACCTGCAACCGGTTCTGGACATTCTTTCCTACATCCATCACGAAACCGAATGCTGGCTGGAAATCACCACGCTGCTGATTCCGGGGAAAAACGATTCGCCCTCGGAAATCAAGGCGCTTTCCGAATGGGTCGCGCGCGAACTGGGGATGGATGTTCCCCTGCACTTCACCGCATTCCATCCCGACTGGAAACTCGATGACTTGCCACGAACCCCGCCATCCACGCTGACCAATGCACGCCGCATCGCCATGGATGCCGGCCTGCATTATGTGTATACCGGCAATGTTCACGACACGGAAGGCGGAACCACCTTCTGTCCGGCCTGCCATGCGGCACTGATCGAGCGCGACTGGCACAACATCCGTCACTACGACCTGCCCGGAGATGGCCGCTGTCCGCATTGCCGGACCCTGATTGCCGGATGCTTCGGCAAATTCGGCAAGCCCTTCGGCGCGCAACGCATCCCGGTCAGGCTGGCACGGCGATGATAGCCTTTACTCCTGACGGATTCGGCATACTGCTCACCATACACACCGAACATGGCAGCCTGCACGGGCGTCTTGCACTGCTTCCCGAGGCCCGCGGCATGGTCGTCCTGGTTCACGACAGGCGCTCGCTCGATGCCAGTGATGACGTGCTGGCAGGCATTTTTCGCCATGCGGGTCTGTCGACGCTGAGCGTCGACCTGCTGTCAGCGCAGGAAGAACATTTTCCCGACATTCACAACAACGTCCCCTTGCTCGCCAAACGGCTGCTCGAGTTCCTTGACCTGATCAAAAACAAGATGCTGCTCGGCGAGATCGAGACGCAGGCGCTTGGCCTGTTTGCCGCCAATGCCACATCCCCCGTTGTCATTCGTGTAGCCGCCCTGCGCGATCACGACTTTGCCGCCATCGTCTGCCGGGGCGGCCTGATCGATCTGGCCGGCATGCTCTACCTGCGTTCGCTGGCATCTCCCCTGCTCCTGCTGGTGGAAGAAACAGACACGCAGCATATCGCATGCAGCCGCCGGGCCATGCAGGAAATCCCCTGCCGCAATGAGTTCAAACTCATCCCGGAAATCGGCCCCGATTTTGCGTTATCGAATGCATTCCCGGTCGTTGCACATGAGGCATCAGAATGGTTTACAAATTATTTCAAGAAGGGTTGAATAAGCAGATTGAATATGCACATATAGCTGTTTGATTGTTTTTTACGGGAGGACCATATGAAGGGTAATAACAAGACCGTTTCCCCTGCATCCCTATCCACTTCGCTGACACGACGGGATTTTCTGGGTTTCAGTGCTGCACTTGCCGGTGGTGTGTTTATGGGCCCGACAAATGCCTCGGAAAAGAAAATCCAGACCAAGGCGAAAATTCTCATAGCGGGTGCTGGTGCGGCAGGGCTCTCAATTGCTGCCCAACTTGCCAAGCGGCTTGAAGGCGCTCAAATCACACTCCTGGACAAACGCAAAGAGCATCTGTATCAACCGGGCTTTACGCTCGTTGCCGCCGGTCTCAAACCACAAAACTATACTGTATCGACCACCGCCGAATACGTTCCTGCCGGCGTAAAGTGGATTGAAGAGGCCGTTTCGGAATTCGACCCCGCTGGCAACAAAGTGGTTACCGAGTCAGGCCAGTCGATTGCATATGACTTTCTGGTTGTCGCCACCGGATTGCGACTGGACTATGGAGCAATCGAGGGAATGGACCTCAATCTGATCGGGAAAAATGGTATCGGTAGCGTCTATGCCGGCCCGGCTTATGCGGCAAAGACCTGGCAAACCATGTCCGATTTCGCCGATAAAGGGGGCGTGGGCGTCTTCTGCCGGCCGAAAACCGAGATGAAATGCGCCGGCGCTCCGATCAAGTACACCTTTATCACTGATGATTATCTGCGCCGGCGCGGCAACCGCGGCAAGGCTGAATTGATTTACGCGGCTCACAACAAGGTGTTATTCAGTGTGCCCATCGTCTCGGAAAAGGTCCGCATGCTGTATCAGGATCGTAAAGTTAAGGTGAATTACGATCATGTACTGAGTGCCATTGATCCTGGCAAGCGAATTGCCACCTTTGTCACGCCAACGGGGAAAGCCGAAACCAGCTATGACTTCATTAACGTTATTCCTCCGATGCGTGCGCCGGAGGCTGTGCGGAACAGTCCACTACGCTGGCAGGAAGGCCCCTTTGCCGGCGATGGATGGATGGAAGTGGACAAAGGCACGCTACGACATAAACGTTTCGCCAATGTT
>CAIVZW010000858.1 GCA_903910495.1 uncultured beta proteobacterium | reverse complement strand
GACTCCTGTTGATCGACACTAGTCAAAGCCAAGACGACTGCCTCAACGGTGTCCTGACTCTCATCGACAAAAAAGTAGGGGTATTTCTGAGCGATGATCGTCCGCAGCAGCGGGCGATCGAGGATCAGCGTCGGCGCCAGTTTGACGATGTCATCGTGCCCGAGGATGCCGGACCGATAGTCCCGGCCCGCCTCATAAGTAAACCGGCGAACCTTGCTCAAGTCGGCACGGAGGCTTTCGCATTCGGCGATGTCGAGCGCCACGGAATCTCGCTTCTTTTGCTGGACCCGCGAGCCGAATCCGGCCTGCTCCGCCAAAAGCTTGGCGAGACTGGCCTCGTTGTGGCTTTCCACCCATGCGCGGATGTCCCTTTGGAAGGGTTTGACCAGCGTCCAAAGGAAACTGTGGATGGTCGAGATATGGAAGAGCTTGTCGTGGCCGAGATCACCCAGCAGTTCAGCAACCGCGACCTCGGTGTAAGTGATGCACGCGACCTGCTGTCCGCGCCGCACGAGTTCAGGACGTTTAGTCTTGGCGACGTAGTCCATCGCCTTGACGAGCGACGTGGTCTTACCGGAGCCAGCGCCGGCAATCATGACGAAACTGCCGCAACGATCCAAGATCGGGCGCAGCGCCACGTCGGATTCCGTATCGGGGTTACCAATCCGAGAGGTCATGACGCCGCTGGATTCGAAGGAGCGGCCGATGCACCGGGAGCCGGGCTGGATTCAGGTGGAAACTGAGCCGCCAGCCAGCGCAAGCCCTCGTGGACATAACTCGGCACCTTCCACGCATCGGAGTTCTGGGTCATCAGCCCGAGAGCAAACTCGGTCTTGTCGAAATTTTGGGAACGAATCTTTTTCGAAAGCTTTTCCGCCAAGTCTGCCAAGGAGCATTGCTCTGCCTTGCGGACCCGAAGCCCCAGGCGGCTACGATCCTCATGCTGGCACCACGCCAAGTTTTCGAGCGCGAAGGCCTCCTCCAATGTGCGCCCCGTGCGCAGCTCTTGTTTCGTCTGCCACTCAACCGGCTGGCGAAACTGATAGGCCACGCGAATGAGCGCGGCTGATTTATCGTCGCGCGGTTGAACCTTCGCCGCTTCGGTGGCCGCCAACAGGTCGGCGACGGTCGTCAACTTCGGGAGCCATTGGATCAGGGTCTGATTGGACGTAACCGCATCCGGGATGTCCGCCAGACAGCTTCCCCCTCCGACGGATTCGGTGTCATCGGATTCGGGGTCGGCCTCAACGGCCGGGGCCGCGGCTGGCGGCGCATTTTGCGGCACCGGCGGCTTGGGCGGTGTCACGCTGTCGAGGTCGGTGATGATGAGCGCGGTGAGGCCAAGGAACTCGAGCAGCTCCTTAAACTCGTGGGCAAATGCTCCCCCGACTTCGAGGATGCTCAGATAGCACGACTGCAATTCCGGGGCCGATTTCGGAATCATGGCCGGGAGGAGCAATCGCTCGACATTCCCTTCAACGAGAACCGCGGCATCCGCAAAGAAGAGGTCGCAATGGGTGAGCTTTAGATACCGTTGCAGAAAATCGCGCGTTTCCGTTTTCGACCGTTTGTAGAAATCCGAAAGGTTCAGCACGACGGAACCTTGTTTTCGCCCCCGGACCGGGGACCGGCGGAAGTAGCGGATGGGGGTGAAGCCGCATTCGTAGATAATATGCGGGGAATGCGTCGTGACGATCAACTGGCTGCAAAACTGAGAACCCAGCGAGCTATCGGGAATTATCTTCAAGATTTCCCGGATGAACACCTGCTGAAGTTGCGCGTGCAGGTGGGCCTCGGGCTCCTCGATAATGATCAAGTGCAACAGCGCCTGATTCTCTTTTTGGTCCTGCCACCGGCTGTGATAGTCGAGGAGTTCGACGACCATGTAGATCAGGTTCTTGAAACCGAGCCCATTGTAGCGGTCGGGCAGCACGAATTCGTCGCCGGAACTTTTTTCATCGCGCAACGAATAGTGAACGTGCGCGTTCCCTTTGAGAATACTCTCGGGATTCAGCACCGACTTGATCAGCAAATGGGGATTGGTGAGTCCGGGGTAACCGAGCTTGTTCAAGCGCTCCAGCGTAGGTTTGAAAACAGAAGCGAGGTGCGCATTGAGCTGCGTCTCGGAATCCGCCAAGGCCCGCATCGCTTCGAAATCCGTTTCCGGCTGCTTCAGATTTCGCTCATAGAACCGACTCAATCGTCTCGACAGATCCTCGGCCCGGCCGGGTCCGGCCTCGTCCGAGAGGTGACGCTGCGCCTTCATGAAATCCACTCGCACGATCGATTGGATGATCGTGGCGCCGCCGCGACCGAATTCGTCGCTCAAGGGAGCCGGGATAAATTCTGCATTGGGGCGGTAGTCTGCATCAAAATGAGAACGATCGATCACGAAATATTGGATCTGAAACTCGTCACGCAGTTTCTTGGTCAGGAAATCGGTCATTGATTTGGGCCACCCTTGATAGGTGCCACCCGGCGTGGCTCCAGCGCCGCCCGCCGCGGGTGCTTTTGCCTTCTG
>CAIVZW010000857.1 GCA_903910495.1 uncultured beta proteobacterium | reverse complement strand
CCTTTCTTGAACTTGCCACCGACCGGGGCTTGCTCGATGATGCCGGAGAACTCGTGGCCCATGATCATCGGCGCGGTACGGCGCCCGGTCTTGCCCATATAGCCTTCGAAATCGGAACCACAGATGCCGGTACTGCGAACCCTGATCAGATACTGCCCGGGCCCCGGCGTCGGCTGCGCATCGTCGCGTAGCTCCATCTGTTTGTCACCAACGTAGTACAGGGATTTCACAATGTTCTCCTTACTGAATGAAACCCATCATTCGGGGAACGATGAGGACCAACTCGGGGATATAGGTTAGAAGCATCAGCGCGAAGACTTCGGCGCAGATGAAGGGGAACACGGCTTTCGAGATCCGCTCGATGCTGACGCCAGCCATCGGTGAAGCGGCGAACAGGCAGACGCCAACAGGCGGCGTGATCAGCCCGATGTTGAGGTTCACCAGCATGACCAGCGCAAAATGCAGCGGGTGGATGCCGAGTTGGATGGCGATCGGCAGCAATATCGGCGCGAGCAGAATGACGCTCGCCGAGGTCTCCATGATCATGCCCATGAACAGCAGCAGGATATTGACCAACAGCAGGTAGGTGTATTTGTTATCCGTGACCCCGAGAATCATGTCGGCGACGATGCGCGGCAGATGCTCGAGCGCCATCACCTGGCTGAACAGACCGGCCATGGCGATGATCAGCAGGATGATCGACGATGAGACGGCAGCCTTGATAAAGCACTCAAGGATGTCCCTGAGGCTCAGCGTCTTGAGCAGGAAGACGCCGGCGATCATTGCGTAGAAGCACGAGATGGCCGCGGCCTCGGTCGGCGTAAACTTGCCCGAGAAGATACCGCCGACGAGTACGACCGGGCACATCAACGCGATCAGCGATTTCCTGACGGTGACGACGGCCACCGGGAAAGGAATGCGCTCGGTGCGGCGCGGATGACCGTGCTTGACCGCGAAGTAATAGCTCATGATCATCAGTGCAAGACCGATGGACAGCCCCGGGATGAAACCCGCGGCGAACAGCGCGCCGACCGACTCGCCGGTGGTCATGCTGTAGACGACCATGATGATCGAAGGCGGGATAATCGGCCCGATGACCGAACCGGCCACGGTGATCGCCGCGGCGTACTCGGCCGTATAGCCTTCTTTTTTCATCGACGGGATGAGTACCGACCCAAGGGCCGCCACGTCGGCGACGCCGGACCCCGTGATGCCGGCGAAGAAGATGCTGCAGACCACGGTCACCTGCGCCATGGCGCCGGGGATACGACCGACCAGGAGTTTGGCGAAATTGACCAGCGAATCGGTGATCTTGGCGCGGTTCATCAGGTCGCCGGCCAGGATGAAGAACGGGATGGCGAGCAGGACGAAGTTGTCACAACCGCTGTAGAGTTTCTGACCGATCATGTCCATCGGAACATTGCCGACGAACAGGAAATAGTAGAGCGCCGAACAGCCGAGAACGAAAGCGATCGGAATGCCGATCAGCATGCTTCCGACGAAGATGAATGAAATGCCCATTGTGCTTTCCCCTTATGATCCGATCAGAATCGAATCGATATCCTTGCCACTCGGGATCCCGAAGAAGCCGTGCAGCAAATGTACGATCATCATCGCCATGCCCAGGGGAAGCGTGAGTTTCACGTACATCATGGAGATCGGAATGATGTCGCCGACCATGCCTTGGGCGCCTAACGCCGCCTTGAGGCTGTAGTAGGTGCTGAAACCGAGCAGGACAAAGACCACAAGGTAAGCGATTGTGACGAAAACCTTGCTGACGCGCAGCGGCAGCGCCTGCATCAGCATATTTACGGCCACATGCTGCTTCTGTTTCAACGCGGCGCTCGCGCCGATGAAACAGATGCTGATCAGACCCCAGCGCGACAACTCTTCCGAGAGAGAAAAGTTGCTGCCGATGATGCGAAAGATCACCCCGCTGAAAACCAGCATGAAAACGGCGATGAGGATTGCTGCGGCCAGGGCGATGGCAAATTTTTCCAGCGCACTGCTCAGTTTTTCTAGTATTTTCACGATAAAGCTCCCTGCGTTGGCGAAAACGCCTCCGGCGCAAGCCGGAGGTTAGTCTTCAATGGCTACCGGAGACTCAGTAACCGAAAACCTTTTCGCCTTCCTTGATGGTAGCCAGGAACTTATCCACGACCTCATTACCAACCTGAGTGCGCAGCCAGTCGTAGGTCGGTGCGGCAGCAGTCTTGAATTGCTCAAGTTCTGCGGTGGTCGGAACGTATATTTCCATGCTCTTCTGGATCGCCGAGAAATCAAGCACGCGCGAGGCCAGCGCTTCAGCGGCGCGATCCCCTACCTGACCGTTAAACGCAGCAATCTTGATGATGTGCTGGTATTGTTTCGGCAGTTTGTTGAACCAGGCGGCGTTGATGGTGACGAAATTCTCGCTCCACGTATGGCCGTCGAGCGTGATGTACTTCTGTACTTCGTTCCACTTGTTGGCAGCGATGTTCCAGATCGGATTTTCCTGGCCGTCGACGACGCCCGTCTGGCAGGCGGTGTAGATCTCTCCGTGAGCCAGCGGCGTAGCGGCAGCGCCCATAGCCTCGACCATCTTGACGTAGATCGGCGACTGCATGACGCGGAACTTCAGGCCCTTCATGTCGGCCGGAGTGCGGATCGGCCGCTTGTTGTTGGTGAAGTGACGCGTCCCGTTCTGACCAACTGCAAGCATCTTCAGGCCGGTCTTCTTCTCGAGATCGGCGCTCATGTCCTTCCACATCTGGCTCTGGTCGAAGAACCACCAGGCGATTTCATCGGACTTGAAGACATAGGGCAGGTAGATCACCTGGACCTGCGGATACAGACTGGCGATCGTTCCGGTCGTGACGACCATTTCGATGCTGCCCGAACGCGCCATTTCCATCGTTGCCTTGGCTTCGCCGAGCGCATTGCCCGGGAACAGTTCGACGGCAATCTTGCCGTTGCTGCTGGCTTCGACCATGTTCTTGAAGACAAGCGCGAAAGCGTGCTCCGGAAGCGGATTCTGCGCCATCGCCGGCCAGGTCGCCGCATCGCTATACGCAAGGCGGATCGTATACTCGGCCTTCTCCTTCTTCACCGATTCCTTCAGGACAACTGCCGATTTGCTTGCTTGTGCGAAAACGGCCGTAGCTCCGGTAAAGGCGAAACAAACCAGTGCTAAAGCCGCAACTGCCTTAATTAGCTTCTTCATGTTTTTCCCCTTGTAATTAGTTCTTGTGAGTTGTGAGACAAGTTATTAGCTCATGTCCGTTTTCTGTTGTCAACAAGAACTTGAGCAAAGATCCAACGAGATTGAACGTTATACGAGGGCAATGTCGAACAGGCCAGGGATTCCGGTTTCAACTCAGAGCAGGTTGCCCCAGCGTCACGCCCGGATGTTTCCTTGCTTTCTTGAGTACTTCCTGAATCGTTTCGTCCAGATGCGCGTCCATCAATGACTCGCACAGCGCCTTGTCCCCGCTCTTCAATGCATCGATAAGCTTCCGGTGATAGCGCAGTCCGATCTCGGTCCCGAGCAATCCGACGATTTCGACCATGGCGGCCGAGAGGATCACATTGATGAGTTCATACACTTTAGTGATGATCGGATTCTGTGCGATCTGCGCCAGCCGGTAATGGAAGAGATGATCGGCACGCGCGTGCTTTTCGGGCTCATCGGTGCACGACTGCATCGTCTTGTACGTTTCCTCAAGAAAATCGATGTCTTTTTTCGTTATTTTTGGCACAACCAGACCGATGGTGCCTTTTTCGATAATCTTGCGGTATTCCAGTACCGTGATGATGTCCTGGTTCTCGTTGATCTGGATCAGGGGGTGGAACGCATCCATCGCGTTGATCGTCGAGAAATCCTTGACGAAGTTACCACCACCGTGCCTGGTCTCGACCAGACCGAGGATCTCCAGTTGCTGGATCGCAGCCCGAAAAGTTACCCGGCTCACCCCGAAAGAAATGCACAACTCATTCTCGGAAGGCAATTTTTCGCCAACCTTCCAGATTCCTTCCATCAGTCGGGCCTTCAGTTGCACATAGACTTGCGAGCGCAGTGATTCTGTTTTTATCTTTTTTAACTTCGCCAAGATATTTCTCCTTATTCCATGTAACACATAATACAACTGTTGATGCCGTGTGTAAATGATGGTGGTTCAGAGAATTACTATCACGAAATGAAGAGTCGGTGCGGGGAATCAGCCATGAGCACGGCTTGGCGACTGATAGTCCTGTGGTGATTGTTCCTGACGCATTAAACATGCTGTCCGTTCTTTTTATTTGCCGCCGCGCCGAGTAGAATTCCGCGGGTCTCCTAAAGGAACCCGACCATGACCAGCTCACAATTTTCCCCGGCTCAGGAAGCAGCGATTCTGGCCGAAGCGCTGCCGTACATCAAACGCTTCCACGGCAAGACCATCGTCGTCAAATTTGGCGGCAACGCCATGGTCGATGAAAACCTGAAACAATGCTTCGCCCGTGACGTTGTCCTGCTCAAGCTGGTCGGCATGAACGTCGTCGTCGTCCATGGCGGCGGCCCACAGATCGAGAATCTGCTGACCCGCGTCGGCAAGAAGGGCGAGTTCATTCAGGGCATGCGCGTCACCGACGCCGAGACGATGGAAATCGTCGAGATGGTACTCGGCGGACAGGTCAACAAGGACGTGGTCAACCTGATCAATCAGGCCGGCGGCAAGGCGGTCGGACTGACCGGCAAGGACGGCAACCTGATCCGTGCGAAAAAGCTGCTGCTGCACAACCGCGACAACTACGCCGATCTGATTGACATCGGCATGGTCGGCGATATCACGCATGTCGACCCGGCGCTGATCAGCCATCTTGAAGCCGGTGCCTTCATTCCCGTAATCGCCCCGATTGGCGTCGGCGAACAAGGCGAGACTTACAACATCAACGCCGACGTCGTCGCCGGCAAGATCGCCGAAATTCTCAAGGCCGAAAAACTGGTGCTGCTGACCAACACGCCGGGCGTACTCGACAAGGAGGGCAAGGTCGTGACCGACGTTACGCCGGTGCAGATCGACGAGATGCTCGGCGACGGTACGCTGTACGGCGGCATGCTGCCGAAGATCAGTTCGGCGCTTGATGCCGCACGTAACGGCGTGAAGAGTGTGCACATCATCGACGGTCGCGTCGAACACGCGTTACTGCTGGAAATCCTGACCAGCCACGGCTTCGGCACGATGATCAAGAGCCATTAGGCCGTGAGCAACCAGGAGCGAAGAGTGAGGAAGAGCAGCCTCGCGCACGATCACTCTTCGCTCCTGACTCCTGATGCCTCGCGGCAGGTGCAGCCTACCTGGCTGTTCGATCTCGACAACACGCTGCACAACGCCAGCGCGTACATTTTCCCGCACCTCGGCCGTTCGATGATGGCCTATATCCGTCTGCACCTGAACGTCGATGAAGCCGAGGCCACACGCCTGCAGCAGAACTACTGGAAGCGCTACGGCGCCACCCTGCTCGGCCTGATGCACCACCACGGCACCGATCCCAGACACTTTCTGCAGCATACGCACCAGTTTCCCGATCTGGAACCCATGGTCGTTTTCGAGCGTGGTCTGAAGGCCATGATGCACCGGTTGCCAGGACGCAAGATCATCTTTTCCAACGCCCCGCTGGAATACACCGAAGCAGTTCTGGCGATTACTGGCATCCGTCATTGTTTTGCCGCCGTCTACACCATCGAGCGTCTCCGCTTCCGGCCCAAACCGGCCATTGACGGCTTTCTTCGTCTGCTGCGCAACGAAAGTCTAGCCCCGCAGTCCTGTGTCATGGTCGAGGACACCCTGCTCAACCTGAAAACCGCCAAACGGCTGGGCATGAAAACCGTGTGGGTGAGTGCCAGCACACGCCAGCCGCCTTATGCAGACGTAAGGATAGCTTCGGTTCTCGATTTGCCGAAGCGCCTTGGACGACTATAATCGACCCAATATAACAATCAACTCGGGGAGCACGGCCATGGTCATACCAGGCGAGAGAAGGCTGCAGATCCTGCAAACACTGGCTGCAATGCTGGAGGACCCGAAAGGGGAAAAAATCACCACCGCCGCGCTGGCCGCCCGGCTTGACTGTTCGGAAGCGGCGCTCTATCGCCACTTCGCCAGCAAGGCGCAGATGTTCGAGGGCCTGATCGAATTCATCGAAACCAGCTTGTTCGGCGTCATCAACCAGATTTCCGCCGAAGAAGCACAAGGCCTGCAGCAGGTCGAACACATCCTTGCCCTGCTGCTCAATTTTGCCCAGCGCAATCGCGGCATGACCAAGGTGCTGACCGGCGACGCACTGGTCAATGAAAACGAGCGGCTGCAGGCGCGCATCAACCAGGTGCACGACAAGATCGAAGCCGCGCTCAAGCAGGCCTTGCGCGTCGCGGCCACGCAGGAACAGATTGCCGCCAGCGCCGACTTTAGCGCGCTGGCCAACATCCTGCTCTGCTACGTCATCGGTCGCTGGCAGCAGTACGCCAAGAGCGGCTTTACGCGCGAACCTGCGGCCAACTGGGCGCAGCAATGGCCGATGCTGTACGTGACCTGCCTGAGCCAGCGTAACGCATGAGCGCAGGCGGCTCCAGACTGGCCTTCATCGATGCGCTCAAGGCACTGGCTTCGCAACTGATCGTGCTGCACCATCTGGCCTTCTACGGCCCGATGTCCGATTACGTCCAACCCCTGTTTCCAGGAATGATTTCCTGGTTCTCGCAAAACGCCCGGATCGCCGTTCAGGTTTTTCTCGTCATTGGCGGTTTCCTCGCCGCCCAGGCGCTCGCGCGCAATGGCCGGCTGGTCGAAAAACCGGTCCTGGCTCTGATCTGGCGCCGCTACCTCAAGCTGGTTCTGCCCTACCTCGCTGCACTGCTGCTGGCCATTGCCGGCGCGGCCATCGCCCGCCACCTGATCACCCACGCTTCGATCCCCGGCGCGCCGACACTGCCACAACTCATCGCCCACGTTTTTCTGCTGCAAAGCATCCTCGGCTTTGATGGCCTTTCCGCCGGCGTCTGGTACGTGGCCATCGACTTCCAACTCTACACCCTGCTGCTCGTGGTGCTCTGGCTTGCTCGCCGCAGCTTTCCTGACTCGCCCAATGCCGGAGTGCTGCTTACCGCCGCCCTGATCATCGCTTCGCTGTTCCATTTCAACCGCGACCCCGAGTGGGACAACTGGGCCATCTACTTCTTCGGCGCCTACGGGCTGGGCGCCATTACCTACTGGAGCGTGCGCCGCAATACGCTCTCGCCATGGCGAATACTGATCGTTGCGCTGGTCCTTGCCGCGCTGCTGATCGACTACCGCTCGCGCATCGCCGTCGCCCTGCTCGTCGCCATCGCCCTGGGGCTGGCACGTTACACCGGCGGTATCGAAAGCTGGCCAAAATCGACAGTCATCGCCTGGCTCGGGCAGATTTCGTACGCCGTATTCCTCGTCCACTTCCCGATCTGTCTGGTCATCAACGCGCTCTTCGAACGCTTTGCGCCGCACACGCCGACCATCCAGTTAGCCGGCATGCTCATCGCGTGGGCCGTCACGATTGGCGGCGGCGCGCTCTTCTACAATCAGGTCGAATGCCGCGCGCAACGACTCCTGTCAGGAAAAATTAGAGCCACAGGCACCACCCTGTAGCGCCCTTCAAGAGACGATCTGCAACATTCAGTTATTTCAAAGGCATAAAAACCAGTTATTCCCGCGTAGGCGGTAATCCAGATACAGTCTTGGCTCTGGATCCCCGCTTGCGCGCGGATAACGCCCCGAAGAAAGTCCTCTTGTATGTTCTGTTTTGAGGGTTTATATAAATGAATGGTGGTCTGTGGAGCTTGTGGGCAAAGGGATGCGCGGTG
>CAIVZW010000856.1 GCA_903910495.1 uncultured beta proteobacterium | reverse complement strand
CTGTCACTGGCCAAGGAAATTGCCCGCTGGCACCATGAAAAATGGGATGGCAGCGGTTACCCTGACGGCCTTGCTGGCGAGGCCATTCCCGTTTCCGCACGGCTGATGGCCATAGCCGATGTTTTCGATGCACTGATCACGGTACGGGTCTACAAACCGGCGATGTCCTATCCTGAAGCCCGCGACATCATCGCCAGCGGGCAAGGCAGCCACTTCGACCCCGACATGGTCGATGCTTTCATTGCCAACTTCGCCGAATTTTCGGCTATCGCCGAGCGTTACGGTGACGCCGGAGGGACGGCCACGGCAAGCGATCGGCCAGTAGCGTAGCCATGAACCCGGAGAAAACCAGTCGGCCAGAGAAGCCTCATGGAATACCCGTGGCTGGTGCCACCGTCAGCATCGTTCTGGCCTATGCAGCGTTCTCCTGCCTCTGGATACTGCTCTCCGACAAGGCCGTGGTCTGGCTGGTCAGCGATCCGGAACAGATCGGCCTGCTCAGCACCATCAAGGGCTGGCTGTTTGTCGGCGTAAGCTCGCTGTTGCTCTATGGACTG
The DNA here is from genome assembly GCA_903910495.1 of uncultured beta proteobacterium. The sequence goes on along the minus strand of CAIVZW010000856.1, from coordinate 11,303 downwards.
ATGCGACGACTGATAGCTCAAATCCAGGAAGCTTCCTTGCGCGAGATTGAAGCACAGGCAGAAAAACTGCACGCCCTGCAATTGCTGGACACCATCGCCGACAATTCTTCAGATGCCATTTTTGCCAAGGATCAGACGGGACGCTACCAACTGGTCAATCCGGAAACGGCTCGGATCTTCGGCAAGCCGGCCGATCAGATTCTGGGCCGCGATGACTCGGCGCTGTTCCCGCCGCAACAGTGTGCGGCAATCCGCGCCAAAGACCAGCGCGTGATCAGCGAAAACCGCATCGACACCCATGAGGAAACGCTGGCCACCGCAAATGGAGAACGCACTTTCCTGACCACCAAGGGGCCCTTGCGCGATGCTGACGGGCAACTTCTCGGAGTGTTCGGCATCGCGCGCGACATTACCGAGCGCAAGGCCGGCGAAGCCAGAATCAAACGCCTGAGCCAGACCTATGCGGTACGCAGCGAGTGCAATCACGCCATCGTGCGCTGTGCCAGTCAGGAAGAACTGTTCCCGCAAATCTGCCACTTTGCGGTGCAGTTCGGCGGCATGAAGATGGCCTGGGTCGGCCTGGTCGACCCTGATTCCCTGCGGGTACGACCGGTGGCCAGTTTCGGCGATGAAACGGGATTTTTGCTCGACATACAGTCTTCGGCCGATGTTGAAAGCCCCTTCGGACGCGGGTCGACCGGCACCGCGATCCGCACCGCCAAGCTCGTCTGCATCCAGGATTACCTGAACGATGCGCGCACGGCTCCGTGGCTTGAACTAGGTGCGCGCGCCGGATGGCGTTCGATGGCGTCATTGCCTCTGAGAATAAATGATTCTGTCATTGGTGCGCTGATGCTCTATTCCGGTGAACTCAACTACTTTGACGAGGATGTACGCAAGCTGCTCGACGAAATGTCGTTTGACATCAGTTATGCCCTCAACGGCTTTACCCGTGATGCGCAAAGCATGGGTGCCAATGCCCAGTTGCGCAAGCTTTCGCTGGCCATCGAGCAAAGCCCGGAAAGCATCGTCATTACCAATGTTGATGCCTGCATCGAATATGTGAACGAGACCTTCGTCCGCGTCACCGGCTTCAGCCGCGACGAAGTGATCGGCCAGAACCCGAAGATCCTGAATTCGGGCAAGACGCCGCCCGGCACCTACGTCGCGATGTGGTCGGCATTGACGCAAGGCCTGCCATGGAAGGGCGAATTCCACAACCGCCGGAAGGATGGCAGCGATTATGTCGAATTTGCCATCATCACCCCGCTGCGCCAACCCGACGGATCGATCAGCCACTATGTGGCGGTCAAGGAAGACATCACCGAGAAGAAGCGGCTTGGCGAAGAACTCGACCGTCATCGCTTCCATCTTGAAGAACTCGTGGCACAGCGCACCACCGAGCTTCTCGGCGCACGACAGCAGGCCGAGGCCGCCAACCAGGCCAAGAGCTCATTCCTGGCCAATATGAGCCACGAGATCCGTACGCCGATCAACGCCATCATCGGCCTTACCCATCTGTTGCGGCGCGGCGCGGCTACGCCGACACAGGCCGAACGGCTGAACAAGATCGACGGCGCCGGCCGGCATCTGCTGTCGATCATCAACGACATTCTTGACCTGTCCAAGATCGAGGCCAACCGGTTGCAACTGGAAAACGGCGATTTCCATCTTTCGGCCATTCTTGACAGCGTCGGTTCGATCATCAACCAGTCGGCACGCGACAAGGGGCTGCACATCAGGCTTGAGCACGATGCCGTTCCGCTGTGGCTGTACGGCGATCCGGCACGTTTGCGTCAGGCCCTGCTCAACTACGTCGGCAACGCCGTCAAGTTCACCGACAAAGGAGCCATCGTCATACGCGCCAGTCTGCTGGAAGATGTCGGTGACGAATTGCTGGTGCGCTTTGAGGTCACGGATACCGGCATCGGCATTGCGCCCGACAAAATGTCCCGGCTGTTTCAGGACTTCGAACAGGCCGATGCTTCGACCACGCGCAAGTATGGGGGCACCGGCCTCGGGCTGGCCATTACCCGGCGACTGGCGCAACTGATGGGCGGTGAAGCCGGTGCTGAAAGCTCGCCGGGCAAGGGCAGTACCTTCTGGTTCACCGCCCGCCTGCACCGCGGTCATGGCAGCATGTCCGCCCAACCGGTGAGCGCGGCGGCAGATGCCGAAACGCAATTGCGCCGGCTCCATGGCGCGGCCAGGATCCTGCTGGCCGAGGACAACCCCATCAATCGTGAAGTGGCGCTGGAACTGCTCCATGCCGTGGGTCTGCAGGTGGATGCCGCGGCCGACGGTCGCGAAGCGGTAGCGAAGGCGAAAACGCAGAACTACGACCTGATCCTGATGGACATGCAGATGCCCACTATGGACGGTCTTGAAGCCACCCGCGCCATCCGTGCGCTGCCGGGCCGGGAAACAACACCGATTCTGGCGATGACGGCCAATGCCTTCGACGAGGATCGTCTGGCCTGCGAAGAGGCAGGGATGAACGACTTCATCACCAAACCGGTGGATCCCGCCGCGCTCTACCAGAACCTGTTGCTGTGGCTGTCGGCCGCGACACTGGGGGCCGCGGCAAATGAATCCGGCAAGGCTGATTACGTGCGCACAGCCAGCGTCTACGTCCGCCCGCCGGGCCCGGCAGCCGGGGCTGGCGAGGGGCCAACGGTCGGCGCCGTGCTGGCCGCTCTGGCCCGCGTGCCAGGCCTGAATGTAGCGCGCGGCCAGGCGGCCCTGCGCTGCAACAGCGAAAAATACCTGAGCCTCCTGAGCCGCTTTGTCGAAGCCCATGTCGATGATATGACACGGCTGGCGACGAGCCTGGCCGAGGGCGATCACGTTACGGCAGTGCGTCTGGTGCATACCCTCAAGGGCACCGGAGCTACCCTCGGCGCTGATCAGTTGTCGGCCATGGCGGGAAGTCTGGAAAACCTGCTCAAGGCGACCCAGGCGGCGGGTATCGGCAGCGACGATATACGCCCTGAAATGGACGCCATCGGCCACGAACTCGCCGCTCTGGCCGCTGCTTTTCCCTCCTCAGCGTCTCTTCCGCAGGCGGACACCACGCCGCCGGATCCGGCCGTTCTGAGAGCCGTTCTTGACCAACTCGGAATGCTCCTGGAAAAAAGCGATACCACCGCCATCCACTTGTTCGAAAAACACGAGTCATTGCTGCGCGCTGCCCTGGGCGCTCGATGCGAGAATCTCGGGCGACAGATCAAGGGCTTCGACTTTGAAACCGCGCACATGACGCTGCGCGACCTGCGCGAGTGGGTCGGGATCAACTGACTGGCGGCTGTCCGAACCGGTGCCCTATTCGTCCTCGCTGTAGGTCGGGCTTCAGCCCGACAGGCCAGAGCTGCAGCATCGGCCTGAAGGCCGACCCACAAGACCGATGGAACCTGCTGGAGAGTTATGAGCGGCTACCCTTGTCCCGTTCCAGCCAACTGAGCAGGGTCGCGAACAGCATGTCCGGATCAAAGGGCTTGCCGATGAAGTCATTCATCCCGGCCTTGAGGCAGCGCGCCCGGTCCTCGGCAAAGGCATTGGCCGTCATGGCCAGGATCGGCGTGTCCCGGTAGCCGGGCAGCGCGCGAATCCGCTGCGTGGCCTCCAGGCCATTGAGTTTCGGCATCTGCATGTCCATCAGGATCAGCGCGTAGGTGGTTTCCTGCGCCCGGCGGACGGCCTGCAGGCCGTCTTTGGCGGTATCGATGAGCAGCCCCGAGTCCTCAAGGAAGAGCCGGGCTACTTCCAGATTCATCGGATCATCATCGACGATCAGCAGACGCTGGTTGTGATGGCGCTGGCGGATGAACTGCTCGGCCTCGGCACTCGTCAGCGCGGAGGCGCTTTCTTTCCGGCTTTCGTTCTTCTGCAGACGGGCGGTGAACCAGAAGGTGCTGCCGACCCCGGGGGTGCTCTGCAGTCCGACCTCGCCGCCCATCATCTCGGCCAGCCGCCGGGTGATGGCCAGCCCGAGTCCGGTGCCGCCATATTTGCGGGTGGTCGAGTTGTCGGACTGTTCGAAGGCGTTGAACAGCCGCGGCAGGGCCTCGGGCGCGATGCCGACGCCGCTGTCCTGCACTTCGAAGCGCACCAGCACGGCCTCGGCACTTTCTTCCTGCACGCTGGCGCGCAGGGTAACGCTGCCGCTTGCGGTGAATTTGAGGGCATTGGTCGCATAGTTGAGGATCGCCTGCTGCAGGCGCGTCGGGTCGCCGTGCAGCTTGGGCGGGAAGTCGCCGCTTTCAACCGTAAGCTGCAGGCCCTTGGCCCGGGCGCGTTCGCTCAGGATCGAGCTGATGTTGGCCAGCAGGCCGGCCACGGTGAGTGGAGCGTCTTCGATGACGAACTTGCCGGCTTCGATCTTGGACAGGTCGAGGATGTTGTTGATCAGGCCGAGCAGGTGTTCGCTGGCGGTTTCGATCTTGTCCAGGCGGTCGGCCTGGACCGGGGTGACGCCGCTGCGGCGCAGCAGGTGGGCCATGCCGAGGATGGCGTTCATCGGGGTGCGGATCTCGTGGCTCATGTTGGACAGGAAGGCTCTCTTGGTCTGGCTGGCGGCTTCGGCCGCGTCCCTGGCCTGGGCCAGTTCGGCAGTGCGCGAGGCAACGAGTGCCTCAAGATGATGGCGGTGCTGTTCAAGCTCGGCTTCGGCTGCCTTGCGGGCAGTGATGTCCAGAGCGATGCCACCCAGCATCGGCGGCTGTCCTTGCCGCGGAACCCTGAACTTGTACGTTTGATAGAATCGCTTCTGGCCGTCTGTGCCCAAGATGAATTCCTCAGCAACGGATTGCCCGGCTTGCATTGCCTGTTGATCGGCAGCAATCATCGGCTCGGCCAATTCGGGCGGGAACAGATCCCGGGTGGTTTTCCCAAGCCAGGCTTGCCCCCCGATGATGTCCCTCATGTAGCGGTTCACATAAAGCGTGGTGCTATCTTCGTCCTTGATGAAGGCCGCCGCTGGCAGGGTGTCCATGAACAGACTGAAACGCTGTTCGCTCTCGCTCAGCGCTTCTTCGGCACAGAGCCGTTCCAGTTCGCCCGCTGCGCGAACGGCTACCAGTTTCAGAATGGTTTCGGCCAGCGGGCGGTTGGCCAGCGGCGCGCGCCCGATGACTGCAATCAATCCGATCGGTTCGCCGCTGTAGCTCCACAGCGTCGTACCGATGTAGCTTTCGGCGCACAAGTCCTGCAGCACCTGATCACGCGGGAAGAATTGGCACACACTGGCCGGGAAACAGCAAACGTCCTTGCCGACCACCTCGCCGCAAGGGGTGTCCTTCAGGGCGTAAGTTACGTTGTCCTCAAAATGCCCGTCGCAGCAGACGGCGAGCGTCCGGGCATTCAGTCCGTCACCCTCGAGGCGATCGATACAGACGTAAAACATCCCGAGACTCTCGGACAGATAGCGTGACAGGACTTCAAAAAACGAATTTTCTGAGGGGCTACTGCTGGTTCTGGCCAGGAAAAGCTGGATTTCATCAATTTTCTTGCGCTCGCTGATATCCGCGACGATGCAGGCAAACTGGCCGGGCGCAGGGCGGAAGGCCGTCACCTCGAAATGCTTCTTTAACTCTGCCGCGTAGTGTTCGAAAAACACCGATTCACCGCTCAGGGCAACCTTGCCGTAGGTTTCGATCCAGTGCGGTTCGGTGTCGGGCATCACCTCCAGAACGGTTCGCCCGATCAGGTCTTCCGCTTTCAGGCCGGTCATGCGGGTGAAGGCGGGATTGACGGCCAGGAAACGGTAGTCGGCCGGGGTTCCGTCCTGGTCGCAAATGATTTCGTGCAACGCGAATCCGTCCAGCATCTCGTGGAACAGCTTCCGATAGCTCGCTTCGCTTTCGGACAACGCGTTTTCCACCCGGTATTTTTCGCTCACATCACTGAACACCAGCACGACGCCAACGATGTCGCCGGCCGCATTACGGATCGGCGCTGCACTGTCGGCAATCTGATATTCCCGGCCGTCGCGCGCCAGCAATACGGTGTGATTGGAAAGACCAACCACCTGGCCGGAGGCCATGACCGTCTGTACCGGGTTGGACACTGTTTCTCGGCTGTCCGCATTGATGATGCGGAACACCTCGGGAAGCGCGCGGCCAAGGGCGTCAGCCAATAGCCATCCGCTCAGGCGTTCAGCCGCCGGATTCATGCGTCTGACCAATCCATCAGCATCGGTGGCGATCACCGCATCACCGATGGAGTGCAGCGTGATGGCCAGATTTTCTTCGTTGTCCTGCAGCGTTCGTTCGGCCAGCCTGCGCCGCTGCCGGTTGAGCAGCAAGGCGAGAATCGACAAGGACTGCGCCAGCACAATGAGAGTCAGAACCACGACATAGGAACGGTACTGTTCCCAGAATGTCGGCACACGACTAACGAAAACGCTGTTGCCGGGTAGCCGGCCCGGATCAGCGCCCCAGCGTTTGATCTGTCGCCAGTCAAAAGTGGGAATCGCATCGATATTCATGCGCGTCACCGGCTCTGTCAGCCGGCGCTCCCCGTTCAGCAGTTCGAGCGCCAGCCGGGCGGTACTTTCACCCAGAGCGCTGACGCTGACCAGCGAACCGCCAATGCCGCCATTGCGCAGGTTGAAATCATAGAGTCCGAAAACCGGCGCGTTCGCCGATTGCACGATCTGGCGTTCGACTTCGTAAGCGACGGTAACTTGCCCGCGGACGTCACGGTTGTACTGCGTGAAAATGATGACGGTATCGGCAGGCAGGTTGGACACCCTCTGCAGCATGGCTTCGAGAGAAGAATCATAGGTATATTCGAATTCCAGCCGTTTCGGCCAGGACACGGCGATGCTGGCGGCCTCGGCGGCCATTTGGCGGTCCGCTTCGCTGCTGCCCGAGACAAACACCACCCGGCGCGTGTCGGGGAACAGTTCAAGGGCGCCTTGCAGCGTACCCTTGATATCGAACCGGGACAGTTGGCTGAGCAGCAGTCGCGTTCCCAGGCTAACCGGGTTTGGCACCGGGGCCTGCACGCTGATGACCGGGGCGGCGGCGGCAATCTGCCGGCCTTCGTTGAGCAGAAAATCGAGTGCCGGCTGCTGCACCGTGACCACCAGATCGATACGCCGCCCGGCCTGCTTGCCCTGCAGTAATTCCAGCAGACGCTGGCGATACATAGGGTCGGCCTGGTTGCGCTCCAGATCCAGGTACTCGAAGAACAGGTTGTTGGCGCTGAAACCGCTGGCTGCCAGGGTCGAGATGAAGCCCTCGTCAAAGAGTGCAACACCCCGGCTGCCATGGCCATAGGAATAGAGCAGCAGGATGTTCCTGGCTTCGGATTGAGAGGGGGCGGACGGCGCCGTCTGAGCAAGGAGGGGGCTGGCATACAGCGAACAGATCAAGGCCAGCGGCACCAGCGTGCGCGCCAGGATGCGTGGAACGAATCCGTAGTCCCTGCTGCAAGGCATCGACGCCCCCTCACCGAAAATCCGCGACGGCCAATTCGATTTGGCACATTGCGACCATTCTATGCTTTTCAGATTTTTATGGGGAATTTTCCGTCCGCTCACGCTGGCCTGTCAGGGGTTGATCAGCGCGGAATGAAGCTGATCCGTCCTTCGCTTTCGAGCGCCTGCAGCGGGTACTGGTAAAGCGCGGAAAGCCGGTCCACGGTCAGTATTTCGCGGGTCGGCCCGCTTTCGCTGCGGCCGTCGCCGTGGATCAGCAAGACCCGGTCGCAGAAGCGCCAGGCCAGTGCAGGCTCATGCAGCACCATGGCCACTGCGGCACGGCAATCGCGCGCTGCCGCGGCAAAGAGTTCGAGCATGGCAATCTGGTGTTTCAGGTCGAGGTGGGCAATCGGCTCGTCGAGCAGGAACAGGCGCGGCGCCTGCGCCAGCAGCGTGGCAATGGCCAGGCGCTGACGTTCGCCGCCGGAGAGCGTTTGAATGTCGCGCTGTTCGAAAGCGGCCAGATCGACAGCGGCCAGCGCTTCACGGACGATTTTCGCGTCCCTGTCGCTCTCCCAGCCCCAGCGGTCAAGGTGTGGATGGCGACCGACCAGCGCCGTTTCGAGGACGGTCGAGGCGAAGGCGTCGCCGCGTACCTGTGGCAGCCAGCCACGGATCAGTGCGCTCTGGCGTGCGCCGAGTGATACGTAGCTGGAGCCGTCAATGCGCACTTCCCCGGACTGCGGTGCGCGCAGCCCGGCAAGTACCGTAAGCAGGGTCGATTTGCCGGCGCCGTTGCGCCCGAGAATGGCCAGCCGTTCGCCCGGACGCAGCGTCAGGTCGAGGTCACGACAGAAGGTCTTGCCGCCGATGCCGACGCTCAGTTTGCGCGCTTCGAGAAGAGGAGTATCACCACTCATTTCAGCGCCTCGTCTGTGGGTCACGGGTGAGCAGGAAAAGGAAAACCGGGACGCCGATCAGCGCGGTGAGGACGCCGACCGGGAGCTGTTGCGGGGCCAGAACACTACGCGCCAGCGTGTCGGCGACCAGCAGCAGGCTGCCGCCGGCGAGCACCGATGCCGGCAACAGCAGGCGCTGATCGTTGCCCACGGCCAGACGCACCAGATGCGGGACGATCAGCCCGATGAAACCGATCGAACCGGCTTGCGTTACGGCGGCGGCGGTGGCCAGCGAGGCGACGACATAAACACCCAGACGCAGACGGCTGACCTGTACGCCGAGGGTCTGTGCCATATCGGCCCCGCGCGCCAGGAGATTCAACTCGCGGGCAAAGGGCAGCGAGACGAGCAGGGCGGCGGCAAGGACGCCGAGCACAAGTTCCGGATCATTGGCTTGTGAAAGGTCGCCCATCAGCCAGAACAACATGCCACGCAGTTTTTGGTCAGGGGCGATGGAAAGCATCAGCGCCACGGCAGCGCCGCAGCCGGCGGCGACGATCACACCGGTCAGCAGCAGGCGGGTCTGAGTCCAGCTGCCATCGCCGTGCGCCAGACCGAATACGACAAGCATGGCGCCGAGTGCGCCGACAAAGGCCGCACTATTGATGCCGGCGATCCCGAAACCGAGCAGCAAAGCCAGAATCGCACCCACCCCGGCGCCCCCGGAGATGCCGAGAACATAGGGGTCGGCGAGCGGGTTGCGCAGCAGAACCTGGAGCAGCGCACCGGCCAGCGCCAGCAGCCCGCCGCAGGCAAAGCCGGAGATGGCGCGCGGCAGCCGCAGGCTGCGCACCACCTCTGCCGATATGCTGTCCGGGCAACTGAACAGCGCGGAGAACACTTCACTGATCGGGATCGCGACGCTGCCCACCATCAGCGCCAGCGCAAGGCTCACCAGCGCCAGCCCGGCCAGGGCAGCGAGGATGAACAGGGCGCGGCGACGGGTGGGCATGGGTGGTTTAAAAGTCGTAGCGTGCGGAAAGGAAGAAGCTGCGACCATCGGCCGGGTAGTAATAGAGCGTGTTGCTGGAGGAGACTCCCGCGAACGGTGAGTACTTCTCGTCCGTCGCGTTGAGCACTTTGGCGGTGATGGTCAAAGGTTTGAAGGACCAAGCCGCTTGCAGGTCAAGCGTGGTGTAGCCGTCAAGCATTGGCTGCTTGTTGGTGAAGTCGCCGCCGTAACGCCGCTCGCCGACATAGCGGGCAAGCGCGGTATAGCTGCCGCTGCGGCCGGCATCCCAGGTCAGTTGCGCGCTGGCCTGATTGTGCGGAACCAGCGGCAGTTGATTGCCCGAGTTAACACCGCTGCGGAATTCGGCGTTGGTGTAGGTGTAAGCGATTTTGGCTTTCAGGCTGGAGAGAACTTTCCAGTCGGCCTCAAGTTCAAGGCCGTCGCGCTTGGTTAATGGCAGATTGGTATTGGCCGAGCCGTCATAGGCGATTTCATCTTCGAGCCTTAGCTGATAGAGCGAGGCGCGAATCTTGACTGACCCCAGCGTGGCGCTGCCGCCGATTTCGTTGATTGTGCCGTGCTGTGGTTTGAGGTCGCCGGAAAAGACCGGGGCATAGGTGACCGGATCGAAGCCAAAGAGCTCGTCAAGATTGGCGAAGCGGAAGGTGGTTCCGGTTTTTCCATATACTCGCCAGTCATCCGCCGCATAGGACATCCCCAGGTCATAAGCGCTCTGGTTGCGTGCCGAGCTGCCCTGCATGGCGGGGTCGGTGTAGGCGTCCTGATGCGCCTTCTGCGCCATGCGCTGGGTGCGGCCGCCGAGCGTTATGCTCAGGTTTTGCGTGAAGCGGGTGATGTTCTGCGCATAGAAGGCCGAACTTTCCTGCGATGCGCCCTGATTGGCGAACCCCATGTTGTCGGCATCGACCTTGCCGTCATAGTAGTCGTAGCCGAACACCGTTTCACTGGGCAGTGCTGCCAGGTCATGGCGCCAGCGCAGGCGCGGGGTGAATGAGGTGGTGTCGCGTACGCGGTCGCTGGCCGAATTGAAGGAAACGTACCTCGATTCAAGGTTCTGGTGTTCGAGAGCGACTTCGCCATCAAGGGTCAGGCGGTCGGTGAGGCGGTAGGAAACACCGGGACTAATGCGGTAGCCGTCGCGCTCCTCGGTGTCGCGCGGGTTTTTAGCGCTGCGCGGATCGTTGTGGTAGGCGGCGCTGTAAAGAGAGCCCGGTTGTCCTGCGGATTCTTTGTAGACGGCGAAGTCCGCGAAGACCTCGCCGCGATCAAGCAGCCATCCGACGCGCCCGCTTGCCGCTTTTTGGTCTTGCTGGCTGTTTTTTCGATAGCCATCGGCATCGGCATAATTTACGAAAAGGTTGTAGTAGGCCTTGTCGTTGCCGTTGGCCAATTGCAGGTCGGTGCTTTTGTAGCCGAAGCTGCCGAGCGTTGCGGTGATGCCGGCAACCGGCAGTCCCGACTTGTTGGTGATGATGTTGATGACGCCGCCGGTCGCACCATCTCCATAAAGGACAGTTCCCGATCCGCGGATAATTTCGATACGTTCGACGCTTTCGAGCGGAATTGCCGACCAGATGATGCTGCCGAGGTCGATCGGGCTGACGCGCAGACCGTCGATCAGGATCAGCGTATTGCTCGTCGCCGATTCGCCGAAACCGCGCATATCCACTTTCGCGTTTCGACCCATGGCGCCACCCAGTTGGCTGACTGAGATGCCAGCGCGTGTGCTGAGTACATCAGGGAGACTTTGCGCGGCAGAGTTGCGAATGTCCTGACGTGTAATGATACTGATATTGGCGGCAACAGCCGGATCAGCTTCGCTGAAGCGTGTGGCGGTTACAACAACGATTTCGGATTCCCTGTCGGCCGCAATGGCCGGCAAGACAGCCAGCAGCACGAGCGCGCCTGCGGCCAATGAACAGCGTGGATGCATGTCAGATTTCTCCCT
>CAIVZW010000855.1 GCA_903910495.1 uncultured beta proteobacterium | reverse complement strand
CGTGAAGGCGGTCGTACCGTCGGCGCCGGCGTCGTCGCCAAGATCATCGAGTAACGAGGAACAAGGACGATGGGGCGTTCCGCAGATGGAGCGCCCCTTGTCTCTGCTGCAGGGGTATAGCTCAACTGGCAGAGCGTCGGTCTCCAAAACCGAAGGTTGGGGGTTCGATTCCCTCTGCCCCTGCCAACACTATAGATAAAGCTGACGAAATGGCCGATAAAATCAAGTTTGCGTTGGCGCTGTTGCTGTTGGTAGCTGGCGTAGCTGGCTTTTACTACCTTGCCGAGCAGGCAATGATCCTGCGCGTGCTGGCGGTACTTGCCGGTGTCGGTCTTTCTGCCGCTGTTGCGTGGCAGACCGAACCGGGTCGCCAGTTTTTTGGTTTTGCCAAGGAGGCCACGACCGAGGCGAAAAAGGTGGTCTGGCCGACGCGCAAGGAAACCTTGCAAACCACGGGTCTGGTGTTTGCCTTTGTCGTTGTCATGGCGTTTTTTCTCTGGTTGACGGACAAGAGCCTTGAGTGGGTGTTGTACGACCTGATTCTTGGATGGAGAAAGTCATGAGCATGCGCTGGTATGTTGTTCATGCCTATTCGGGTTTCGAGAAGAGCGTTCAGCGTGCGCTGAACGAGCGCATCCAGCGTCAGGGCATGCAGGACGTGTTTGGACGTGTTCTGGTCCCGGTTGAAGAAGTGGTCGAGTTGAAACTGGGCCAGAAAAGCATCTCGGAACGCAAGTTTTTCCCCGGCTACGTGCTGGTTGAGATGGAGATGAACGACGAGTCGTGGCATCTCGTGAAAAGTACGCCGAAAGTTACGGGCTTTGTCGGCGGTTCCGCCAACAAGCCGACGCCGATTTCCGAGAAGGAAGTCGAAAAGATCATGCAGCAGATGCAGGATGGCGTCGAGAAACCGCGTCCCAAGGTGTTGTTCGAGCCGGGTGAGATCGTTCGGGTCAAGGACGGCCCCTTTACCGATTTCCACGGATCTGTTGAACACGTCAATTATGAAAAGAATCGCCTGCGTGTCTCTGTGACTATTTTCGGTCGTGCGACGCCGGTTGAACTGGAATTCGGTCAGGTCGAAAAAGCCTGATTCTTGTTTGGATCGTGGCGCATGAGTTTGTTTCAATGCGTCATCGTAGTGCGGCCCCCGGGTCGCGTTTGTCGTTGGGGAGCGCCATGAAAAGCGCGTTTGCACCCATTTAAAGGAGTCATATCGTGGCAAAGAAAATTGTCGGCTTTATCAAGCTGCAAGTGCCGGCGGGCAAGGCTAATCCCTCGCCCCCGATCGGTCCAGCGCTAGGTCAGCGTGGCCTCAACATCATGGAATTCTGCAAGGCCTTCAACGCCCAGACCCAGGGTCTGGAGCCGGGTCTGCCGATTCCGGTGGTGATTACCGCTTTTGCGGACAAGAGCTTCACCTTCATCATGAAAACGCCACCGGCGAGCATTCTGATCAAGAAGGCGGTTGGCATTCAGAAAGGTAGCCCCAGACCCCATACGGACAAGGTTGGCAAGCTGACCCGTGCCCAGTGCGAAGCTATCGCTACGCAAAAAATGCCCGATCTGACCGCCGCCAATATGGATGCTGCGGTACGCACGATCGCTGGCAGCGCCCGTTCGATGGGCATTACCGTGGAGGGCCTCTGACATGGGAGCTCTGAGCAAGCGTCAAAAAGCGTTCCAGGGCAAGGTTGACCACAACAAAAACTACGCCGTTGGCGAAGCGCTGAAGCTGACCAAGGAATTTGCCACCGCCAAGTTCGACGAGTCGATCGACGTTGCCGTCAGTCTGGGTATCGATGCACGCAAATCGGATCAACTGGTTCGCGGTTCTGTTGTTCTCCCCGCGGGGACGGGCAAGATTGTGCGTGTTGCCGTGTTCGCGCAAGGCGAAAAGGCCGAAGCGGCCAGGGCAGCCGGTGCCGATATTGTCGGTTTCGAAGACCTCGCGGCCGATATCAAGGCCGGTAACATGAATTTCGACGTGGTTATCGCCACCCCGGACGCGATGCGCGTGGTGGGTCAGCTCGGCCAGATACTCGGCCCGCGCGGCCTGATGCCTAACCCGAAAGTTGGTACCGTGACCATGGATGTGGTGACTGGCGTCAAGAACGCCAAGGCCGGCCAGGTTCAGTACCGTACTGACAAGGGTGGCATTGTGCATAGCACGATCGGTCGCGCTTCTTTCGATGCCGAAAAGCTCGAGCAGAACCTGAAGGCATTGATCGAGGCGTTGAACAAAGCCAAGCCGGCCAACTCCAAGGGTCAGTATCTGAAGAAAATTGCCGTATCCAGCACCATGGGTCCGGGCGTGCGTGTGGATTCGACCACCTTGTAAGGATATGTAGTGCAGGGTCGATGCGATCGGCTCTGGAAGGAACTTTGGGCTGCCGGTTGCTGTTTGACTGGCAGATCGTCAAAGACCGCAGGTGCCCGAAGGCGGAACAATGTCAGAGGGCTTAAGTGTGCAGGCGGCCTGCGTAGACGGTGAGCCCCGAACAGGATTTCTCTGCAGTTTCTCTTGTTGAACTGCTGGTGCTCTTGGTTCAGGTCGCCGTGGGTGCGAGATGTCCATCCGGACATCTTGTGTGTTGACTTGATAGGAGGAAGGACCCATGGGTCTCAATCTTGATGAAAAGAAAGCCGTCGTGGCTGAGGTGTCGGCTCAGGTAGCCAATGCCCAGACTATCGTCGTGGCTGAGTACAGCGGACTTGGGGTGGCTCACCTCACCAAGTTGCGCGCTCAGGCGCGCAAGTCTGGCGTATACCTGCGTGTGCTGAAAAACACTCTGGTGCGTCGTGCGGTTGCGGGCAGTTCGTTCGCTGAACTCGCCGGGAAAATGACGGGTCCATTGATTTACGGCATGTCCCAGGACCCGGTTTCTGCTGCAAAAGTACTGAATGACTTTGCGAAAACCAATGAAAAGCTGGTTCTGAAGGCAGGTTCTTACGCCGGCAAGGTGCTGGATAAAGCTGGTGTGCAAGCCCTTGCTTCGATCCCGAGCCGTGATGAACTGCTGGCCAAACTGCTTGGCGTGATGAAGGCTCCGGTTTCCGGATTTGCCGTCGCGCTGGGTGCCCTGGCCAAACAGCGTGAAGAAGCTGCGGCCTGAGTGTTTCATTGACATTCGTATTTGACAGTTTTTACGAGAATCCAGATTTAGGAGTTAATTGATTATGGCTATTAGCAAAGAAGACATCCTCGAAGCCGTTGGCAGCATGACGGTCATGGATCTGAACGACCTGGTCAAGGCGTTCGAAGAGAAGTTTGGCGTTTCCGCTGCAGCCATGGCCGTTGCTGGCCCATCTGCCGCTGCTGCTGCCGTTGAAGAACAGACTGAATTCACCGTCATGCTGCAGCACTTTGGCGAGAAAAAGGTTGAAGTGATCAAGGTCGTGCGTGCGGCGACCGGTCTGGGTCTGAAAGAAGCCAAGGATCTTGTTGACGGTGCCCCCAAGGCCGTCAAGGAAGCGATTACCAAGGCTGATGCTGAAGCCCTCAAGAAATTGCTTGAGGATGCAGGCGCCAAGGTCGAGGTCAAGTAATCTCGGCTTTGCAAGCTGGGCTGGCCGCTTTTTAGCAGCCAGCCCTTTTGTGCTTTTCCGGAAACGACTTTGTTGCTTGTCGTTTCTACCGATTGGAAGTGCAGTTTCGTAGCGTGCAAATGCAAGTACAAATGGCAGTGATGCAGGAAGCGGATAAGTCCGTTTCAGCTGACCAATTGTTGTTACGTTTGTCCGTTGCGATCCGGCTTGAGTCTCGCGACTCTGGACGGGATGCGCTAGAGGATTTTTCTTTCTAAGCTCGGAGCGACCATGAACTACTCCTACACCGAGAAAAAACGTATCCGCAAGAGTTTCGCCAAGCGCGCCAATGTGCTTGACGTTCCATTCCTGCTGGCAACGCAACTGGAATCTTTCACCGCTTTCCTGCAGGCTGCCGTTCCGCCTGCCCAGCGCAAGACTCAGGGACTGCAAGCCGCGTTCTCCTCGATCTTCCCGATCGTCAGCCACAGCGGAAACGCCCGGTTGGAGTTTGTCAGCTTTGCGCTTGCCGAGCCCGCTTTTGACGTCAAGGAATGTCAGCAGCGCGGTCTGACTTTCGCTTCTGCTTTACGGGCGAAGGTGCGCCTGATCATTCTTGATCGGGAGACTCCGGATACCATCAAGGAAGTCAAGGAACAGGAAGTCTACATGGGCGAGATTCCGCTCATGACGACAACCGGTTCTTTCGTCATCAACGGTACCGAGCGGGTCATCGTTTCGCAATTGCACCGTTCCCCGGGCGTATTCTTCGAGCATGACCGGGGCAAGACGCACAGTTCGGGTAAACTGCTCTTTTCGGCGCGCGTGATTCCTTATCGCGGTTCCTGGCTGGACTTCGAGTTTGATCCGAAGGACATCCTGTTCTTCCGCGTTGACCGTCGGCGCAAGATGCCGGTAACCACACTGCTCAAGGCCATTGGCTTGACGCCGGAGCAGATTCTGCGCGAGTTCTTTGAGTTTGACACCTTCCAGATCGGCAAGAAGGGTATCGAGTTCCATCTCGTACCCGAGCGCCTGCGCGGTGAAGTAGCGCGTTTTGACTTCAACGACAAGTCCGGCAAGGTGCTCGTGGCCAAGGACAAACGCATTACCGGCAAGCACATTCGCGAACTCGATGCGGCCGGAATAAAGCAGATCGCCGTGCCGGAAGATTTTCTGGTCAGCCGTGTGATCGCCCAGAACATCATCGACAAGGATACGGGCGAGATTCTTGCCAATGCCAACGATGAAATTACCGAGGCCTTGCTGGCCAAGCTGATTGAAACCGGCGTTGAATCGCTGCAGACCCTGTACATCAACGAACTGGATCGTGGCGGTTTCATTTCCCATACGCTGCGCACCGACGAAACCGTTTCAAAGCAGGCCGCACGTGTGGCCATCTATCGCATGATGCGTCCGGGCGAGCCGCCGACGGAAGAAGCGGTCGAGATCCTGTTCAACGGCTTGTTCTATTCCGACGACCGTTACGACCTCTCGGCAGTTGGCCGGATGAAGTTCAACCGCCGTGTCGTGCGCAAGGACGTCGTGGAATACAAGGTGATGGTCAAGCATGTTCCGGCCAAACGGGACGCCATCGTCAACGCCATCATCGAGACGGCGGGCGGATCAGTTGCGGCCGTCGAACTGCTGCTGTCCGAGTTGTCCTATGGCATGCGTGCCGTCTCTGAAAACCTGACCGAAGAAGATGCATCAGCCCTGTCGGCTCAATTGAAAAGCCTTGGTGTAAATAATGAAATCCGTGACCAGCTGACGCTCTCGCCGCGCGATATCGTTGAAGTGATCAAGATTCTTGTCGAATTGCGCAATGGTCGAGGCGACATCGATGATATTGATCACCTGGGCAACCGTCGTGTCCGTTCCGTTGGCGAACTGGCCGAAAACCAGTTCCGTGCCGGTCTCGTGCGCGTTGAGCGTGCGGTCAAGGAACGCCTGTCGCAGGCCGAGTCCGATAATCTGATGCCGCACGATCTGATCAATGCCAAACCGATCAGCGCCGCTGTCAGGGAGTTTTTCGGTTCCAGCCAGCTATCGCAGTTCATGGACCAGACCAATCCGCTCTCCGAGATTACGCACAAGCGTCGCGTCTCGGCACTCGGGCCGGGCGGGTTAACGCGGGAACGTGCCGGTTTCGAGGTGCGTGACGTCCATCCGACGCACTACGGCCGCGTCTGCCCGATCGAGACGCCGGAAGGTCCGAACATCGGCCTGATCAACTCGCTGGCGCTGTACGCGCGCACCAATGAATACGGCTTCCTCGAAACACCATATCGCAAAGTTGTCGAGAGCAAGGTAACCGATCAGATTGAATATCTGTCGGCGATCGTGGAAGGCGGCTACATCATTGCCCAGGCCAACGCTGCGCTCGGTACTGACGGATTGCTGACTGACGATCTGGTGACCTGCCGCGAGAAGGGCGAAACCATTCTCGCCGAACCCGCACGCGTTCAGTATATGGACGTTGCGCCGGGGCAGATTGTGTCTGTCGCTGCCTCGCTGATCCCCTTCCTCGAACACGACGATGCGAATCGCGCGCTGATGGGGGCCAACATGCAGCGCCAGGCCGTTCCCTGCCTGCGTCCGGAAAAACCGGTGGTCGGTACGGGCATCGAGCGTACGGTCGCTGTCGACTCGGGTACAGCTGTTCAGGCGCTGCGCGGCGGCAAGGTCGATTACGTGGATGCCTCGCGTATCGTGGTCCGGGTCAATGATGACGAAACCGTGCCCGGTGAAGTCGGTGTCGACATCTATAACCTGGTGAAGTACACGCGTTCCAACCAGAACACCAATATCAACCAGCGACCGCTGGTGCGTGTCGGCGATGTGATTGCCCAGGGTGATGTGGTTGCCGACGGTGCATCGACCGACAAGGGCGAACTGGCTCTTGGTCAGAACATGTTGATCGCCTTCATGCCGTGGAACGGCTACAACTTTGAAGATTCGATCCTCATTTCGGAACGTGTTGTTGCCGAGGACCGGTTTACCTCGATCCACATCGAGGAACTGACGGTTGTTGCCCGCGACACCAAGCTTGGCCCGGAAGAAATCACCCGCGACATCGCGTCGCTGGGCGAGTCACAACTGTCGCGCCTCGATGAGTCCGGTATCGTCTATATCGGTGCCGAAGTCGAGGCCGGTGATGTGCTGGTAGGAAAGGTAACGCCCAAAGGCGAAACCCAACTGACGCCGGAAGAGAAACTGCTGCGTGCGATCTTTGGCGAGAAAGCCTCGGATGTCAAGGATACCTCGCTGCGGGTGCAGTCCGGCATTGCGGGTACGGTCATCGATGTCCAGGTGTTTACCCGCGAAGGCATTGAGCGCGACAAGCGCGCCCAATCGATCATCGACGACCATCTGCGCGGTTACAAGCTTGACCTCGCCGATCAGATGCGCATCGTCGAACGCGATGCTTTCGCCCGCGTCGAGCGTTTGATCGTGGGCAAGGCGGCCAATGGCGGGCCTAAGCGTCTGGCCAAAGGTACGGCCATCAGCGAGGACTACCTCGCCGGAATCGATGCGCACCACTGGTTCGACATCCGCATGGCCGACGATGAAGTGGCACAGCAGCTTGAATCCTTGCGCGAGGGTCTGGAGCAGACGCGCAAGGACTTTGATGTGGCCTTTGAAGAGAAGCGCAAGAAGCTGACCCAGGGCGACGAACTGCCGCCGGGCGTGCAGAAGATGGTCAAGGTCTATGTAGCGGTCAAGCGTCGCCTGCAGTCGGGCGACAAGATGGCCGGTCGCCACGGTAACAAGGGCGTCGTTTCCCGCATCGTGCCGGTCGAGGATATGCCGCACATGGCGGACGGACGGCCGGTCGATATCGTGCTCAATCCGCTCGGCGTTCCGTCACGGATGAACGTCGGACAGGTGCTCGAAGTCCATCTTGGCCTTGCGGCCAAGGGGCTGGGCTTCAAGATCGGCGACATGTTGCGACGTCAGGCCAACGCCAGTGAAGTGCGTGGCTTCCTGGAGCAGGTCTATAACAGCAACGGCAAACCCGAGGATCTTGACCAGTTAAACGATGCCGAAATCATGGAAATGGCGGGCAATCTGGAAGCCGGCGTTCCGTTTGCCACCCCGGTGTTTGACGGGGCCAAGGAATCGGAAATCAAGGATATGCTGAGATTGGCCGGAATGCCGGAGTCGGGGCAGATGACCCTGTTTGACGGACGGACCGGAGAACGCTTTGAACGGCAGGTCACGGTGGGCTACATGCACGTGCTCAAGCTGCACCATCTGGTTGATGACAAGATGCATGCCCGGTCGACCGGCCCGTACTCGCTGGTTACCCAGCAACCCTTGGGCGGCAAGGCGCAGTTCGGTGGTCAGCGCTTCGGTGAAATGGAAGTGTGGGCGCTGGAAGCTTACGGTGCGGCCTATGTCCTGCAGGAAATGCTGACCGTCAAGTCGGATGATGTGAATGGCCGGACCAAGGTCTACGAAAGCATTGTCAAGGGGGATCACAAGATTGATGCCGGCATGCCTGAGTCATTTAACGTACTGGTCAAGGAAATCCGCTCGCTGGCCATCGATATCGATCTTGAGCGCTATTAAGTGGTCTGCCGGCGTAGTTGAAAGACAGTAGCCACAGCCCCCGGCTGTGGCTTGGAGAATTTGGGTTCTCACCCCGAACGGAGTGAAAGATGAAAGCACTGCTTGATTTGTTTAAACAGGTAACGCAGGAAGAACAGTTCGATGCGATTACCATCGGCCTGGCCTCGCCGGACAAGATCCGGTCCTGGTCCTACGGTGAAGTCAAAAAGCCGGAAACGATCAACTACCGCACCTTCAAGCCGGAACGCGACGGCTTGTTCTGCGCCAAGATTTTTGGCCCGATCAAGGATTACGAGTGTCTGTGCGGCAAGTACAAGCTCCTCAAGCATCGCGGGGTGATCTGCGAGAAATGCGGCGTTGAAGTTACCCTGTCCAAGGTGCGCCGCGAGCGCATGGCACACATTGAACTGGCTTCGCCGGTTGCCCACATCTGGTTCCTGAAGAGCTTGCCGAGCCGTCTGGGCATGGTGCTTGACATGACCCTGCGCGATATCGAGCGCGTGCTCTATTTTGAAGCCTTTGTCGTCTGCGATCCGGGCATGACGCCGCTTACCCGCGGCCAGTTGCTGACGGAAGATGACTGTCTGGCCAAAACCGAAGAGTATGGTGACGACTTCTATGCGGCGATGGGTGCCGAGGGCATCCGGGAATTATTGCGTTCGATCGATCTGAACAGCGAAGTCGATCGTCTGCGCTCTGAGCTTGAAACGACGACGTCGGAAACCAAGAGCAAGAAATTTTCCAAGCGCCTGAAGATCCTCGAAGGCTTCCAGAAGTCCGGCATCAAGCCGGAATGGATGGTGCTCGAGGTGCTGCCTGTCCTGCCGCCGGATCTGCGTCCGCTGGTTCCGCTGGATGGCGGGCGGTTTGCCACCTCCGATCTCAACGATCTTTATCGCCGCGTCATCAACCGCAACAACCGGTTGAAGCGCCTGCTCGAATTGAAGGCGCCGGAAATCATCGTGCGCAACGAAAAACGCATGCTGCAGGAAGCCGTCGACTCGCTGCTCGACAACGGTCGTCGCGGCAAGGCCATGACCGGTGCCAACAAGCGTCCGCTGAAGTCGCTGGCTGACATGATCAAGGGCAAAGGCGGTCGTTTCCGTCAGAACCTGCTCGGCAAGCGCGTCGACTATTCGGGTCGTTCGGTCATCGTCGTCGGTCCCCAACTCAAGCTGCACCAGTGCGGCCTGCCGAAACTGATGGCACTCGAGCTGTTCAAGCCCTTTATCTTCAACAAGCTGGAACTGATGGGTCTGGCCACGACCATCAAGCAGGCCAAGAAGATGGTTGAGTCGCAGGAACCGGTGGTTTGGGACATCCTCGAAGATGTCATCCGCGAACATCCGATCATGCTCAACCGTGCGCCGACACTGCACCGTCTCGGCATCCAGGCGTTCGAACCGACGCTGATCGAAGGCAAGGCGATCCAGTTGCATCCGCTTGTTTGCGCGGCATTCAATGCCGACTTTGACGGAGACCAGATGGCCGTGCACGTGCCGCTGTCGCTCGAAGCGCAGATGGAAGCGCGGACCCTGATGCTGGCCTCGAACAACGTGCTTTCGCCGGCCAATGGCGAACCGATCATCGTGCCGTCGCAGGATATCGTTCTCGGTCTCTATTATGCGACGCGTGAGCGCATCAACGCCAAGGGCGAAGGGATGATTTTCCCTGATCTGGCCGAAGTGACTCGTGCCATGCAGGCCGGCGAACTTGATGTGCACGCCAAGATCTCGGTGCGCATCAAGGAATACGAAAAGAATGGCGAAAGCGGCTGGAAGGAAACAATCACCCGCTACAACACGACGGCCGGCCGTGCCCTGCTTTCCGAAATTCTGCCGAAGGGATTGCCATTTAGCGTTCTCGACCGGCCACTGAAGAAGAAAGAAATCTCCAAGCTGATCAATGCGGCTTTCCGCCGTTGCGGGCTGAAGGAGACGGTTGTCTTCGCCGACAAGCTGATGCAGAACGGTTACCGCCTGGCTACGCGTGCCGGAATCTCGATCTGTTCGGACGACATGCTGGTGCCTACCCAGAAAGGCGAGATCATTGCCGCGGCTGAAAAGGAAGTGAAGGAAATCGAGAGCCAATACACCAATGGCCTGGTAACCAACGGCGAGCGCTACAACAAGGTGGTCGATATCTGGGGGCGCACCGGTGACCAGGTGGCCAAGGTCATGATGGACCAGCTCGGTCATGAAGAAGTGATTGATCGTCACGGCAACAAGGTCAAGCAGGAATCGTTCAACTCCATTTACATGATGGCCGATTCCGGCGCGCGCGGCTCGGCAGCACAGATTCGCCAGCTGGCGGGGATGCGCGGGCTGATGGCCAAGCCCGATGGTTCGATCATCGAGACGCCGATTACCACCAACTTCCGCGAGGGTCTGAACGTTCTCCAGTACTTCATCTCGACGCACGGTGCGCGTAAAGGTCTGGCCGATACAGCACTGAAAACAGCAAATTCGGGTTACCTGACCCGCCGTCTGGTCGATGTGACGCAGGATCTGGTGGTGATCGAGGATGATTGCGGGACCGAGAATGGCGTCACCATGAAAGCCCTGATCGAGGGTGGCGAAGTTATCGAGGCTTTGCGTGAGCGCATTCTCGGTCGTGTGGCTATCGTCGATGTGGTCAATCCGGAAACCGATGAGACGGTTATCGAGGCCGGGACGCTGATCAATGAAGACCTCTGTGATCTGGTTGACCAGCTTGGCATTGACGAAGTCAAAGTACGCACCCCGCTCACCTGCGATACGCGTTACGGCCTGTGTGGCAAGTGTTACGGCCGCGATCTCGGACGCGGTACGCCGGTCAACGTCGGTGAAGCGGTCGGCGTGATCGCTGCGCAGTCAATCGGTGAGCCGGGTACCCAGCTCACCATGCGTACCTTCCACGTCGGCGGTGCCGCGTCGCGGGCCGCAGTGGCCAGCCAGGTCGAAACCAAGAGCGCCGGCGTGGTGCGTTTCACCTCATCGATGCGCTATGTGACCAGCGCCAAGGGCGAGAAGATCGTCATTACCCGTTCCGGTGAAGTTCTGATCACTGACGACAATGGCCGCGAGCGTGAGAAGCACAAGGTGCCCTACGGCTCGACCCTGCAGGTGTCCGATGGCCAGCAGGCCAAGGCCGGTACCAAGCTGGCGACCTGGGATCCACATACGCGTCCGATCATCGCCGAATACTCGGGTCAGGTGAAATTCGAAAACGTCGAAGAAGGTGTGACGGTTGCCAAGCAGATCGATGAAGTGACGGGTCTTTCGACGCTGGTGGTCATCGATCCGAAGCGCGGCGGCAAGGCACAAACCAAGGGTTTGCGTCCGCAGGTCAAGCTTTTTGACGCCAACGGCGAGGAAGTCCATATGCACGGCAGCGACCATGCCGTGACCATTACTTTCCAGGTCGGTGCGATCATCACCGTGCTCGATGGGCAGCAGATTTCGGTCGGCGATGTTCTCGCCCGCTTGCCGCAGGAGTCGGCCAAGACGCGCGACATTACCGGCGGTCTACCGCGCGTGGCCGAGCTCTTCGAAGCGCGTACGCCGAAGGATGCCGGCATGTTGGCCGAGTTCACCGGTACCATGTCCTTCGGCAAGGATACCAAGGGCAAGCAACGTCTGGTCATCACCGATCTTGAGGGCGCAACCCACGAATATCTGATTCCGAAGGACAAGCATGTGCTGGTGCATGACGGTCAGGTGGTGAACAAGGGTGAGCTGATTGTTGACGGCGCGCCTGATCCGCATGACATCCTGCGTTTGCAGGGGGTTGAGGCGCTGGCGGTCTACATCACCGACGAAGTTCAGGATGTCTATCGTCTGCAGGGCGTGAAGATCAACGACAAGCATATCGAAGTCATCGTGCGCCAGATGCTGCGGCGCGTCCTGGTGCTCGATTCGGGTGACACCAAGTTCATCCGCGGCGAACAGGTCGAGCGTGCGCATTTGCTCGACGAAAACGACCGCATGCTGGCCGCGGGCAAGTTGCCGGCAACGTATGAACCGGTCTTGCTGGGTATTACCAAGGCTTCCTTGTCCACGGATTCGTTCATTTCAGCGGCGTCCTTCCAGGAAACCACCCGTGTGCTGACCGAAGCGGCGATCATGGGCAAGCGCGATGAGCTGCGTGGCCTCAAGGAAAACGTCATCGTCGGTCGTCTCATCCCGGCGGGTACGGGTCTGGCGTATCACCGGATGCGCAAGAGCAATGCGGCGGGTGTCGATCTTGCCGCGGTAACAGGTGTTGTCGAAGATGCGGCTCCGGTCGGAGAGAATACACAGGATGCCCCGGCCGCTTGACTTGGGGCTTGATAGACCCTAGAATCTCGGGTCTTTGTCGGCAAGGGCTAATCATTGCCCTTGCCTGTGATATAAAAAATCGCTAAGGCGGCCTTGGGTCCGCCTTGGTTTTTTTGCAGAGGCCATGCTCGCTGAAGAGCTGTCGCTGCAGGGAATTTAGGGATAGAAATATGCCAACCATTAACCAGCTTGTGCGCAAACCGCGCGAGGCCGTACGTAGCAAGAGCAAAGTTCCGGCGCTGGAGAACTGTCCGCAGAAGCGCGGCGTCTGTACCCGCGTTTATACGACCACGCCGAAGAAGCCGAACTCCGCTCTGCGCAAGGTGTGCAAGGTTCGTCTGACAAACGGCTTCGAAGTCATTTCGTATATCGGCGGTGAAGGCCATAATCTTCAGGAGCACTCCGTGGTTCTGATCCGTGGTGGCCGCGTAAAAGACTTGCCGGGTGTGCGCTATCACACTGTTCGCGGATCTCTGGATACGCAGGGCGTCAAGGATCGTAAGCAGAGCCGTTCGAAGTACGGTACGAAGCGTCCGAAAGCGGCTTGATTGCCGTTTAAGTAAGTGGCCGCCCCGATGGGCGGCCGCGAGGGTCGATACATGTCGTGCGGCCTTCAACTGAATTGAAAATTTGAGAGGTTGCTATGCCCCGTCGTCGTGAAGTACCCAAGCGCGATATTTTGCCGGATCCCAAGTTTGGCAATATCGAAGTCTCCAAATTCGTAAACACCATCATGATGAGTGGCAAGAAGTCGGTTGCCGAGCGTATCGTCTATGGCGCCTTCGAAATCATCGCTACCAAGGGTGGCAAGGATCCGATCGAGGTTTTCGGTCTGGCCATGAACAACGTCAAGCCGCTGGTCGAGGTCAAGAGTCGCCGTGTCGGTGGCGCCAACTACCAGGTTCCGGTCGAGGTTCGTCCGAGCCGTCGTATGGCGCTGGCCATGCGCTGGATGAGGGAAGCCGCGCGCAAGCGTTCCGAGAAGTCAATGGGTCAGCGCCTGGCGGCAGAGATGCTTGAGGCGGCTGAAAACCGGGGGAGCGCGGTCAAGAAACGCGACGAAGTTCACCGTATGGCTGACGCCAACAAGGCGTTCGCCCACTTCCGGTTCTAAGGGTACATTACTACGTCGCAGCCAGTCTGCCGACGATCGTTCTTTATTAGTGAAGGTTTATTACTGTGGCACGCAAAACTCCTATCGATCGCTACCGAAATATTGGTATTAGCGCGCATATTGACGCCGGCAAGACGACGGTAACTGAGCGCATCCTGTTCTATACCGGTGTCAATCACAAGATCGGTGAAGTGCATGACGGCGCAGCGACCATGGACTGGATGGAACAGGAGCAGGAGCGTGGCATTACCATTACCTCGGCGGCGACGACCTGTTTCTGGAAGGGCATGGATTTTATCCGCCCCGAACACCGTATCAACATCATTGACACCCCGGGACACGTCGACTTCACGATCGAAGTCGAGCGCTCAATGCGGGTTCTGGATGGTGCCTGCATGGTGTATTGCGCGGTGGGCGGTGTGCAGCCGCAGTCCGAGACTGTCTGGCGTCAGGCCAACAAGTACAAGGTTCCGCGTCTCGCCTTCGTAAATAAGATGGATCGCCAGGGGGCCGATTTTTTCAAAGTCATTGAACAGATGGGTACCCGCCTCAAGGCCAATCCGGTGCCGATCGTCATTCCGATCGGCAAGGAAGACTATTTCCAGGGGGTCGTTGATCTGATCAAGATGAAGGCGATCTACTGGGATGATGCATCCCAGGGCATGAAATTCGATTATCGCGAAATTCCGGCCGAACTGCAGGCTCAGGCTGAAGAGTGGCGTGGCAAGATGATCGAGGTAGCAGCCGAGTCGTCCGAAGAATTGATGAATCAGTATCTCGAGTCCGGTGATCTGACCGAGGCGCAGATCATGAAGGGTCTGCGTGATCGTACGATTGCCTGCGAGATCCAGCCGGCGCTGTGCGGTACGGCGTTCAAGAACAAGGGTGTGCAGCGCATGCTTGATGCCGTCATCGATCTGCTGCCGTCGCCGGTCGATATTCCTCCGGTGATCGGTGAAAACGAAAAAGGTCTGCCCGAGTCGCGTGAGGCGAATGATAGCGCCAAGTTTTCGGCGCTGGCATTCAAATTGATGACCGACCCCTATGTCGGACAGCTGACCTTTATCCGTGTTTATTCGGGTATGCTGAAGACCGGTGATACGATTTATAACCCGATCAAGGGGCGCAAGGAGCGCATTGGTCGGGTGTTGCAGATGCACGCCAACAACCGTGAAGAAATCAAGGAAGTTCTGGCCGGTGACATCGCGGCTTGCGTGGGGCTGAAGGAGGTAACTACCGGCGAAACGCTGTGCGACCCGTCGGCGGTCATTACCCTTGAGCGCATGGTGTTCCCGGAACCGGTTATCCATATTGCTGTCGAGCCAAAAACAAAGGCTGACCAGGAAAAGATGGGCCTCGCGCTCAGTCGACTGGCCAATGAGGATCCATCCTTCCGCGTGCGTTCCGACGAGGAAACCGGACAGACGATCATTTCGGGAATGGGCGAATTGCACCTTGAAATCATCGTCGACCGCATGCGCCGTGAGTTCAACGTTGAAGCCAACGTCGGTGCGCCGCAGGTGGCTTACCGTGAGTGCATCAAGAAGGCTGTCGAACAGGAAGGCAAGTTCGTCAAGCAATCCGGTGGACGCGGACAGTTTGGCCATGTCTGGATCAAGATCGAGCCGAACGAAACCGGCAAGGGCTACCTGTTCGTCGACGCGGTCAAGGGCGGATCCGTTCCGCGCGAGTACATTCCGGCGGTCGATAAGGGCCTGCAGGACTGCGTCAAGAGCGGTGTACTGGCCGGGTACCCAGTTGTCGATGTGAAGTTTACGTTGTTTGATGGTTCCTACCACGATGTTGACTCGAACGAAAACGCCTTCCGCATGGCCGCTACGATGGCTTTCAAGGAAGGCATGCGCAAGGCTCAGCCGACGCTGCTTGAACCGATGATGGCGGTCGAAGTCGAGACGCCAGAAGATTACATGGGCAACATCATGGGCGATCTTTCCGGCCGTCGTGGTGTGGTACATGGGATGGAAGATCTGCCTGGCGGCATCAAGGCGATCAAGGCCGAGGTGCCGTTAGCCGAAATGTTCGGTTATTCGACCACGGTGCGCTCGCTGTCGCAGGGTCGTGCGACCTACTCGATGGAATTCAAACACTATGCCGAGGCGCCCAAGAACATCGCCGAAGCCGTGATCAACAAGAAGTGATTTCGTTTTTGAGGATACTTTAAATGGCTAAGGCAAAATTTGAACGTACGAAGCCGCACGTAAACGTCGGCACGATTGGTCACGTTGACCATGGCAAGACCACCTTGACGGCGGCGATCACGAAGATCATGGCGCAGAAGTTTGGTGGCGAGGCGAAGGCCTACGACCAGATTGACGCGGCACCGGAAGAGAAGGCGCGCGGCATCACCATCAACACGGCGCACGTTGAATACCAGACGGCCAACCGCCACTACGCGCACGTTGACTGTCCGGGACACGCCGACTACATCAAGAACATGATTACCGGTGCGGCGCAGATGGACGGAGCCGTGCTTGTTGTATCGGCCGCTGACGGTCCGATGCCACAGACGCGCGAGCACATCCTGCTGGCGCGTCAGGTAGGTGTTCCCTACATCATCGTCTACATGAACAAGTGCGACATGGTGGACGACGAAGAACTGCTTGAACTCGTCGAAATGGAAGTGCGCGAGCTATTGTCCAAGTACGAATTTCCCGGCGACGACATTCCGATCATCAAGGGCTCTGCCCTGAAGGCCCTTGAAGGCGAAATCAGCGATCTGGGCGAAGCGTCCATCATGCGTCTGGCCGATGCCCTGGACACCTACATCCCGACGCCTGCACGCGTCATTGACAAGCCTTTCCTGCTGCCGATCGAAGACGTCTTCTCCATCTCCGGACGCGGCACCGTCGTGACCGGTCGTGTTGAGCGTGGCATTGTCAAGGTTGGCGAAGAAATTGAAATTGTCGGTATCAAGCCCACCGTCAAGACCATCTGTACCGGCGTCGAAATGTTCCGCAAACTGCTCGACCAGGGTCAGGCCGGCGACAACGTTGGCGTCCTGCTGCGCGGCACCAAGCGCGAAGAAGTCGAGCGCGGTCAGGTACTGGCCAAGCCCGGCTCGATCAACCCGCACACCCACTTTACCGGTGAAGTGTACGTGCTGTCCAAGGACGAAGGTGGCCGTCACACCCCGTTCTTCAACAATTACCGCCCGCAGTTCTATTTCCGCACGACCGACGTCACGGGAGCCATCTCGCTGCCGGAAGGCGTGGAAATGGTCATGCCGGGGGACAACATCCAGATGACGGTCAAGCTGATCTGCCCGATCGCCATGGAAGAAGGTCTGCGTTTCGCCATCCGTGAAGGCGGTCGTACCGTCGGCGCCGGCGTCGTCGCCAAGATCATCGAGTAATTTTAATTTCGGGGCAGGGCTTCGGCTCTGCCTCATCGCTCTTTGGAAAACAATATGCAAAACCAGAAAATCCGCATCCGTCTGAAAGCTTTTGACTATCGCTTGATCGATCAGTCGGCCCAGGAAATTGTTGAAACCGCCAAACGTACAGGCGCCGTTGTTCGCGGCCCGGTCCCGCTGCCGACCCGGATTCAGCGTTTTGACGTGCTGCGCTCGCCGCACGTCAACAAAAGTTCGCGCGATCAGTTTGAAATACGGACCCACCTGCGGCTGATGGACATCATCGATCCGACCGACAAAACAGTCGATGCGCTGATGAAGCTTGATTTGCCGGCCGGGGTTGACGTCGAAATTAAGTTGCAGTAAGTGCCTTGTTGCGGCTATAATCGCCGCCTTTCGTCGGGTAGCGTCGTTGACGCTGCCTATTTTGACTTGTAGTACTCGCCGGCCAATCGTAGCCGGCTAGAGGAGAATAACCATGAGTCTAGGCCTTGTTGGGCGCAAGGTCGGCATGACGCGTATTTTTACCGATGACGGTGCTTCCGTCCCGGTAACCGTACTCGATGTGTCGAACAACCGTGTCGCCCAGATCAAAACGCCTGAGAATGACGGCTATGCGGCCGTCCAGGTGGCATTTGGCAAGCGTCGTCCTTCTCGTGTCAATAAGTCCTTGGCGGGTCATCTTGCCAAGGCAGGTGTCGAGGCAGGCAACCTGCTTAAGGAGTTCCCGGTTTCCGCCGAGGACCTCGCTACCCTGAAACCCGGTGATCATGTCAGCGTTTCCATTTTCGCTGTCGGTCAGAAGGTGGATGTGACCGGTCAGACGATCGGCAAGGGTTATGCTGGCGCGATCAAACGTCACCACTTCAAATCGCAACGCGCTTCGCACGGCAATTCCGTGTCACACAATGCGCCAGGTTCGATTGGCATGAATCAGGATCCGGGTCGTGTTTTTCCGGGCAAGCGAATGTCCGGCCATCTCGGTGATGTGCAGCGTACTCAGCAGAATCTTGAAGTAATTCGTGTTGATGTCGAACGTCAGCTGTTGTTGGTCAAGGGCGCGGTGCCCGGCTCCAAGGGGTCGGATCTGATCGTGCATCCGGCAGTGAAGGCGGGGGCATAATGGAACTCAAACTGATTAACGAACAAGGTCAGGAAGCCAGTCGCTTGCAGGCCTCTGACCTGCTGTTTGGCCGCGAATACAACGAATCGCTGATTCATCAGGTTGTCGTTGCTTACCAGGCCAATGCACGCAGCGGCAATCGTGCCCAGAAGGACCGCGAACAGGTTCATCACACGACCGCGAAGCCGTTCCGCCAAAAAGGGACCGGCCGTGCCCGTGCCGGTATGTCCTCATCACCGTTGTGGCGTGGTGGTGGCCGGATTTTCCCGAATTCGCCGGACGAGAATTTCAGCCAGAAGTTGAACAAGAAAATGTACCGCGCCGGTATGGCCTCGATACTTTCTCAACTGGTGCGCGAAGACCGTCTGGCTGTGGTCGACAGCATTTCGGTCGATGCTCCGAAGACCAAGCTTTTTGCCCAGAAGATCAAGGGCATGGGTTATGACTCGGTGCTGGTGATTACCGACAGCCTGGATGAGAACGTCTTCCTGGCTTCGCGTAACCTGCCCAACGTACTGGTTGTCGAAGTCAATGAAGCCGACCCGGTGTCGCTGATTCGCTTCCCGAAGGTGCTGATGACCAAGAGCGCCCTCGCCAAGTTTGAGGAGATTCTGGGATGAACCAACAACGTCTGATGCAAGTATTGCTTGCGCCGCAGATCTCCGAAAAGGCGACTTACGTGGCTGACAAGCACGAACAGGTGATCTTCCGCGTTGCCTCTGATGCGACCAAGCCGGAAGTCAAGGCGGCCGTCGAGTTGCTGTTCAAGGTTTCCGTCGAGTCGGTGCAGATTGCCGTGGTCAAAGGCAAGCATAAGAAATTTGGCCGTTTCATGGGTAGCCGCAAGAACTGGAAGAAGGCTTATGTCTGTCTGAAGGCTGGCCAGGAAATCAATTTCGTCGATGGGGGGGCTGCGTAATGGCACTCGTCAAAGTCAAGCCGACGTCACCTGGCCGTCGTGCCGTAGTCAAGGTGGTCAATCCAAACCTGCACAAAGGCGCGCCTTTTGCCGGTCTGGTTGAGTCCCAGTCGAAAAAGGCCGGGCGCAACAACAATGGCCACATTACGACGCGTCACCAGGGTGGCGGTCACAAGCAGCATTACCGCATGGTTGATTTCAAGCGCAACAAGGATGGTATCCCGGCCAAGGTCGAGCGTCTTGAATACGATCCGAATCGTACGGCCAACATCGCCTTGCTCCTCTATGCAGATGGCGAGCGCCGTTACGTCATTGCGCCGAAGGGCATGGTTGTCGGCCAGCAGATCGTCAGTGGCGCCGAGGCGCCGATCAAGTCGGGTAATGCACTTCCGATTCGCAATATCCCGGTGGGAACGACGATTCACTGCATCGAGATGATTCCTGGCAAAGGGGCTCAACTGGCTCGCTCTGCTGGAACTTCGGCTCAATTGCTGGCCCGTGAAGGTGTTTATGCTCAGTTACGTTTGCGCTCCGGTGAAATTCGCCGGGTGCATGTTGAGTGCCGGGCAACGATCGGTGAAGTGGGTAACGAGGAACACAGCCTGCGTTCGATCGGCAAGGCCGGTGCGAATCGCTGGCGCGGTATTCGTCCGACCGTACGCGGTGTGGTAATGAACCCGGTTGATCACCCACACGGTGGTGGTGAAGGTAAAACGGCGGCAGGTATGCATCCGGTCAGCCCGTGGGGTACCAAGACCAAGGGCTATCGCACTCGCACCAACAAGCGCACGACCGCAATGATCGTGCAGCGCCGTCACAAACGCTAAGGGATAGAGAACTATGGGACGTTCCGTAAAAAAGGGCCCGTTTGTCGATGCCCATCTGATCAAGAAAATCGGCGCTGTACGTGCCACCAGCGACAAGCGTCCGATCAAGACGTGGTCGCGCCGCTCGACGGTGCTGCCGGACTTCGTCGGTCTGACCATCGCCGTACATAACGGCAAGCAGCACATCCCGGTGTATGTCACTGAAAACATGGTCGGCCACAAGCTCGGCGAGTTTTCCCTGACCCGCACCTTCAGAGGTCACACCTCCGGCAAGAAGGCAAAGGCGAAGTAAAGGAATGGATATGGAAACTCGTGCTATTTTGCGCGGCGTTCGGCTGTCAGACCAAAAAGGTCGACTGGTAGCCGACCAGATCCGCGGTTTGCCGGTTGATAAGGCGCTCAGCATCCTGACATTCAGCCCGAAGAAAGGTGCTGGAATCATTAAAAAGGTGCTTGAATCGGCGATTGCCAATGCCGAACATAACGATGGGGCTGATATCGACGAATTGAAGGTGAAAACCATCTTCGTTGAAAAGGGCATGGTGCTCAAGCGCTTTACCGCGCGGGCCAAGGGGCGTGGCAATCGGATCATCAAGCCGACCTGCCACATTTTCCTGACCGTCGGAAACTGAGGAAGAACAATGGGACAGAAGATTCATCCGACTGGTTTTCGCCTGGCTGTCACTCGTGACTGGTCTTCGCGTTGGTACGCCAACAGCAAGAACTTCGCGGGTATGCTCAATGAGGATGTCCAGGTTCGTGATTACCTCAAGGCCAA
This sequence comes from uncultured beta proteobacterium, assembly GCA_903910495.1. Next base: position 13,428 of record CAIVZW010000855.1, on the reverse strand, counting down.
GCTGAAGCATGCTTCCGTGGGTCGAGTACTGATCGAGCGTCCGGCAAAGAATGCCCGCGTTACGGTGTATTCTGCACGCCCCGGAGTGGTTATCGGCAAAAAAGGCGAGGAAATCGATCATCTGCGCGCGGCTCTGCAAAAGATCATGGGCGTTCCGGTTCATGTCAGTATCGAAGAAATTCGCAAACCAGAGCTGGATGCCCAGTTGATCGCTGATTCAATCACGCAACAGCTTGAAAAGCGCATCATGTTCCGCCGCGCCATGAAGCGGGCGATGCAAAACGCCATGCGTCTGGGTGCCCAGGGTATCAAGATCATGAGTTCGGGCCGTTTGAACGGCGCTGAAATTGCGCGCCGCGAGTGGTATCGTGAAGGCCGCGTGCCCTTGCATACGCTTCGTGCCGACATTGATTACGCCACCTCCGAAGCCTTGACAACCTACGGCATCATCGGGGTCAAGGTGTGGGTTTTCAAGGGCGAGATCCTGAATCGTAATGAACAGCCGGCGGTCGTTCCCGAGGCTCTTGCGGCTGACGAACAGGCGCGCAAACCGCGCCGCATTGCCAAGCCTGCTGCAGATGTGGCCGAGAAGCCCAAGAGCCGCACTATAAAGGCCAAGGCAGAGGTTCAGCCCGAGGCAGTGAATAGCGAAGCTGCCGTAGTTCCTGAAGGCAAGGCGCCGGCAAAACGAGTGAGAAAGGCAGGAACGACTGATGCTGCAGCCAACTAGAAGAAAGTACCGCAAGGAGCAGAAAGGTCGGAATACCGGCCTGGCGACGCGTGGCGCCAAGGTGAGTTTTGGCGAGTTCGGGCTCAAGGCAATTGGCCGTGGTCGTCTGACAGCGCGCCAGATTGAAGCGGCACGGCGTGCCATGACGCGTCACATCAAGCGCGGTGGGCGGATCTGGATCCGCATTTTCCCTGACAAACCGATTTCCAAGAAACCGGCCGAAGTGCGCATGGGTAACGGCAAGGGCAATCCGGAATACTACGTGGCTGAAATTCAGCCGGGCAAGGTGCTGTACGAGATGGATGGCGTTGATGAAGTGCTGGCTCGTGAAGCCTTTGCACTCGCTGCGGCCAAGCTCCCGATCCCGACGGCTTTTGTTACGCGAATGGTAGGGTGAACATGAAAGCAAGTGAACTCAGGGCAAAAAGCGCCGACGAACTGAACAAGGAGTTGTTGGATCTGCTGAAGGCGCAATTTGGCCTGCGCATGCAGATTGCGACGCAGCAATTGAGCAACCACAGCCAGATCGGCAAGGTGCGTCGCGACATCGCGCGTGTGCGCACCCTTCTACGTGAAAAGGCGGTACAACAATGAGCGAAACGACGAGCAAGCGTACGCTGATCGGCCGTGTCGTGAGCGACAAGATGGAGAAGACGGTTACCGTCCTCATCGAGCGTCGTGTCAAACACCCCATGTACGACAAGATTATTGTGCGTTCGAGCAAATACCACGCACATAACGACAACAATGAAGCGAAATCGGGTGATCTGGTTGAAATCCAGGAATGTCGTCCGATGGCAAAGACCAAGGCTTGGGTTGTCACCAAGCTGCTGGAAAAGGCAGTTGCGATTTAAAACTTGCCTTTTCTGAAAAAGAGGCTATAATCTCTTTTTTTTCGCGCCCGGCTAATCTTCTGGCTGGGCGTTTCTCCCGTACGGGTTCCAAGACTGACCGCAGTAGCGGGATAAGTTGGAGAGATAGATGATTCAGATGCAGACGGTTCTGGACGTCGCCGACAATACCGGCGCCCGTTCAGTGATGTGTATCAAGGTGCTGGGCGGCTCCAAGCGTCGCTATGCCAGCGTTGGCGATATCATCAAAGTAAGTATCAAGGATGCCGCGCCGCGCGCTCGCGTCAAGAAAGGCGACGTCTATAGCGCAGTGGTTGTTCGCACTGCCAAAGGCGTACGTCGTCCGGACGGGTCGCTGGTCAAGTTCGACAATAACGCGGCGGTACTCCTTAATAACAAATTGGAGCCAATTGGCACCCGTATCTTTGGGCCGGTGACGCGCGAATTGCGTGGTGAGCGGTTCATGAAGATCGTGTCACTGGCACCAGAAGTACTGTAAGGGGCGGCCATGGACAAGATTCGTAGTGGCGACGAAATCGTCGTTATCGCCGGCAAGGATAAGGGCAAACGCGGGAAGGTTCTTACCCGCGTCGATGCTGAACATGTCGTGGTTGAAGGCGTGAATCGCGCCAAGAAGCACGTCAAGCCAAACCCGGTCAAGGGCGTGGTTGGTGGTGTTGTCGATAAGGACATGCCGCTCCACGTTTCAAATGTTTCGCTCTACAACCCGGTGACCCAGAAGGCAGATCGCGTCGGCTTCAAGCAACTTGAAGACGGCACGAAAGTGCGTATCTTCAAGTCAAGCGGCGCAGTGGTTGGGGCGTAAGGAGCGATCATGGCGCGTTTGCTGGATTTTTACAAAAACACGGTAGTGCAGGAACTGACCAAGAAGTTCGGATACAAGTCGAACATGGAAGTGCCGCGCATTACCAAGATTACCCTGAACATGGGTGTGGGCGAGGCGGTTGCTGACAAGAAGGTGCTTGAGCACGCTCTTGGCGACATGACCAAGATTGCCGGTCAGAAACCTGTGGTTACGAAGTCGCGCAAGTCAATTGCCGGTTTCAAGATCCGTGACGGTTATCCGATCGGCTGCATGGTTACTCTGCGCGGTCCGCGCATGTTCGAGTTTCTCGATCGCCTGGTGACGGTAGCACTTCCCCGTGTTCGCGACTTTCGCGGCATTTCGGGCAAGGGATTTGATGGCCGTGGCAATTACAACATGGGCGTCAAGGAACAGATCATCTTCCCGGAAATCGAGTACGACAAAATCGATGCGTTGCGTGGTATGAACATTAGCGTTACCACCACCGCCAAGACTGACGACGAAGCGCGTGCACTGCTCGGCGCCTTCAAATTTCCGTTCAAGAACTGAGGCGAAAATGGCGAAACTTGCACTGATTAACCGCAATGAAAAGCGGCGCAAGATGATCGAAAAATACGCCGCAAAGCGTACCGAGTTGCTGGCTATCGTTAATGACGGGAGTCGGTCAGACGAAGAGCGTTTTGCGGCTCGTCTGAAGTTTCAGGGGCTTCCCCGTAACTCTAGCCCGGTTCGTCTGCGTAACCGCTGCAAGCTGACGGGTCGTCCGCGTGGCGTTTATCGCAAGTTCGGTTTGGGTCGAAGCAAGTTGCGTGATTTCGTCATGCGTGGCGAAGTTCCCGGTATGACCAAGGCCAGCTGGTAAGCAGGAGAGAACGATATGAGTATGAGCGATCCGATCAGCGATATGCTGACCCGCATCCGCAATGCCCAGATGGCAAACAAGGCGTCAGTCGCCATGCCATCTTCGAAGGTCAAAGTGGCCATTGTCAAAGTGCTGAAGGATGAGGGTTATGTCGAGGATTTCGCTGTTCGCGAGAACGACGGAAAACCGACCCTTGAAATTGGACTGAAGTATTACGCCGGCCGTCCGGTCATCGAGCGCATTGATCGCGTTTCGAAACCGGGTCTGCGTATTTACAAAGGCGCTGATAATCTTCCGCGCGTTATGAACGGCCTTGGTGTGGCGATTGTTTCCACGCCCAAGGGTGTAATGACCGACCGCAAAGCCCGCGCCAGTAATACCGGCGGCGAAGTGCTGTGCATCGTCGCGTAAGGGGAGACTATGTCCCGCGTTGCTAAGAATCCAATTGTTCTGCCCCAGGGCGTTGATGTTGCCCTGAGTGCGGAAGTGATATCGGTCAAGGGGCCGTTGGGAGCAATCGAATTTGCTGCCAATCCTGCGGTCAAGGTTGAAATGGAAAATGGCACCCTGTTGTGCAAGGCCGTTGAAGGCGTTGCCAATTCTGGTGCGCTTTCCGGCACGGTGCGCGCCATTGTTGCCAATATGGTCACCGGGGTCAGCAAGGGCTTTGAACGCAAGCTCAACCTTGTCGGCGTTGGTTATCGTGCTCAGGCTCAAGGCGATACGCTTAATCTGACGCTTGGTTTTTCCCATCCGGTTTCACACAAGATGCCGGCTGGGGTCAGTTGCGCAACGCCGACCCAGACCGAGATCGTGATCAAGGGTGTGGACAAGCAACAAGTTGGACAGGTGGCGGCTGAAATCCGCGCCTACCGCAAGCCGGAACCCTATAAGGGTAAGGGTGTGCGTTATTCCGACGAAGTGATTGTCCTCAAGGAAACGAAGAAGAAGTAAGGGTGCCTAAATGATTGACAAAAACCAGGCGCGGTTGCGCAGAGCCCGTAAAACCCGGCTCAAGATTGCCGAACTGAAGTCAGTACGCTTGTCGGTACATCGCACTAACAGCCACATTTATGCCCAGGTGTTTTCTTCCTGCGGTTCGAAAGTTCTGGTAGCGGCTTCCTCTCTGGAGCCGGATGTGCGCAAGGATCTGAGTAACGGCGGGAACATCGGCGCTGCGGCGGTGATCGGCAAGTTGATTGCCGAGCGTGCCAAAAAAGCCGGAATCGAGCAAGTCGCGTTTGATCGTGGCGGCTTCCAGTATCACGGGCGCGTCAAAGCGCTGGCTGAAGCCGCGCGTGAAGCCGGCCTCAAGTTCTGATCGGCCCGGAAAAGGATCGGAGTAAGTAATGGCAAAACCGCAAGGCAGAAAACCTCAGCAAGCTGAAAAGCCCGATGATGGCATGCGCGAAAAGATGATCTCGATCAACCGCGTCACGAAGGTTGTGAAGGGTGGTCGTATTCTTGGTTTCGCAGCACTCACCGTTGTTGGTGATGGTGATGGCCGTATTGGCATGGGCAAGGGCAAGTCGCGTGAAGTTCCAGTGGCCGTACAAAAGGCAATGGAAGAAGCACGGCGCAGGTTGACCAAGATCAATCTCAAGAACGGTACCGTGCATCACACGGTAACGGGACGCCATGGCGCTTCGACGGTAATGATTCAGCCGGCGCCTGAAGGTACGGGCATCATTGCCGGCGGTGCCATGCGTGCCGTGTTCGATGTCATGGGTGTGACGAATATCGTGTGCAAGTCGCATGGCTCCAACAACCCGTACAACATCGTGCGTGCGACCATTAATGGTCTGCTGCAGGTGACCACACCGTCAATAATTGCGGCCAAGCGTGGCAAGTCGGTTGAAGAGATTCTGGGGTAAGTCATGGCGGATAAAAAAATTAAAGTTACGCTCGTCAAAAGCATAATCGGCACCAAGGAGTCGCACCGTGCGACGGTGCGTGGTCTGGGGTTGCGGCGTCTGAACAGTTCCTCGGTCCTGGAGGATACCCCCGCCGTTCGCGGCATGATCAACAAGGTTTCCTACCTGCTGAAGTGTGAGGGCTGAGATGAAACTCAATACGATACAGCCAGCCGAGGGCTCTACCCATTACAAACGCCGTGTCGGCCGTGGTATCGGGTCCGGTTTGGGCAAGACTTGTGGCCGCGGCCACAAGGGGCAGAAGTCACGTGCTGGCGGTTTTCACAAGGTTGGCTTTGAAGGCGGTCAAATGCCGTTGCAGCGTCGTTTGCCGAAGCGTGGTTTTGTTTCGCTAACCAATGCACGCAACGTTGAAGTTCGCTTGTCTGAAATCAACGATCTGCCCATGGAAGAAATTGATCTTCTCATACTGATGCAGGCTAACCTCGTATCGCAGCACGCCTTGTCGGCAAAGGTTGTTCTCTCCGGCACGATTACACGCAAGGTAACGCTCAAGGGCATTGGCGCCACCAAAGGTGCAAAAGCGGCCATTGAAGCTGCCGGTGGCAGTGTTGCAGAATAATAATTCGAATACGGTGACGTTCGTTGGCAACTAATCAAACTCAGGTCAGCAAGGGCGGAAAGTATGGCGATCTCAAACGCCGGCTTCTGTTTTTGCTTGGCGCTTTGATTGTCTACCGCATCGGAGCGCATACGCCAGTGCCGGGAATTGATCCTCAGGTTCTGAGTGATCTATTCAGTAAACAGCAAGGCGGCATCCTGGGAATGTTTAATATGTTCTCTGGTGGTGCGCTGTCACGCTTCACGATATTCGCGCTCGGTATCATGCCGTACATCTCATCCTCGATCATCATGCAGTTGATGACACATGCCAGCCCACAACTGGAAGCGCTCAAGAAAGAGGGCGAGGCTGGTCGGCGAAAGATTACGCAATACACCCGCTACGGCACGGTTTTTCTCGCGCTGTTTCAAGGCATCGGTATTGCCATTGCGGTGGAGTCACAGCCTGGTTTGGTTCCTGATCCAGGGATGATGTTCCGCTTCGTTACCGTTACAACCTTATTGACCGGAACCATGTTTTTGATGTGGCTGGGTGAGCAGATTACTGAACGTGGACTTGGTAACGGTATCTCGATCATTATTTTTGCTGGTATCGCAGCAGGCCTTCCAAATGCTATTGGTGGTTTGCTCGAATTGGTTCGCACTGGAGCGATGCATCCGCTAACGGCGATCTTCATTACTTTGCTGGCTGCACTGGTTACTGCCTTTGTGGTTTTCGTTGAACGTGGGCAGCGCAAGATACTGGTCAATTATGCCAAGCGGCAGGTTGGTAACAAAATCTACGGTGGTCAGAGTTCGCATCTGCCACTCAAACTGAATATGTCCGGTGTGATCCCGCCAATTTTTGCTTCCTCGATCATCCTGTTTCCGGCGACGATCGCCGGCTGGTTTGGTGCGAGTGATTCGATGCGCTGGCTGAAGGATATTGCCGGAGCGCTTTCACCCGGTCAGCCGATTTATGTGATGTTGTACGCGGCGGCAATCATTTTCTTCTGCTTCTTCTATACGGCGCTGGTTTTCAATTCAAAGGAAACGGCGGACAACCTCAAGAAGAGCGGAGCGTTTGTTCCGGGCATCCGTCCGGGTGAACAGACGGCTCGGTACATTGACAAGATTCTGATGCGGCTGACCCTGGTCGGTGCGGCGTACATAACGATTGTGTGCCTGTTGCCCGAGTTCCTGATTCTTAAGTGGAATGTTCCGTTCTACTTTGGCGGGACCTCGTTACTGATTATTGTCGTGGTGACCATGGATTTCATGACCCAGGTGCAGGCCTATGCCATGTCACACCAGTACGAAGGGCTCTTGAAGAAAGCAAATTTCAAGGGTTCCGGATTTACGGCCAAATAGGATGGCAAAGGAAGACTTGATTGAAATGCAGGGTGAGGTTGTTGAGAACCTGCCCAATGCGACATTCAGGGTCAAGCTTGAAAACGGTCACGTAGTGCTTGGGTTTATTTCCGGGAAAATGCGCATGCACTACATTCGCATACTGCCTGGTGACAAGGTGACGGTACAACTAACGCCTTATGATCTGAGTCGCGCACGCATTGTTTTTCGCGCCAAGTAAAGAGTTTCTACGCAGGTGATGTAATCAGGCAAAAGGCTGGCTGCGCCGGATGCCGGGAAAATAGGAGTTAAACATGAAAGTGCTGGCATCTGTTAAGCGCATCTGCCGCAACTGCAAAATTGTTCGGCGCCATGGCATTGTGCGTGTGATCTGTACGGATCCGCGGCACAAGCAGCGTCAAGGTTGATCGCTGGGACTCGGTTGATTGAGTCGTCAGTCGGTTGAAGATATAATCATAAGTTTCGCATATTTGGGGTGAATCGATGGCCCGCATCGCAGGGGTAAATATACCCAACCACCAGCATGCTGAAATCGCGTTAACCGCGATTTACGGCATAGGACGCAGCCGCGCACAGAAGATTTGTGATGCTGTTGCGGTCTCACGTTCGACGAAAATGAAAGACCTGACGGAAGCCGAAATGGATCGCTTGCGCGATCAAGTCGGCAAATTCACCGTTGAGGGCGATCTGCGTCGTGAAGTTACGATGAGCATCAAGCGTCTGATGGACCTTGGCTGCTATCGCGGTCTTCGTCATCGCAAGGGCTTGCCTTGCCGTGGTCAGCGTACGCGGACCAATGCCCGTACTCGCAAGGGTCCGCGCAAAGCTATCGCCGGCAAGAAATAATAGGACCTGATCATGGCCAAGACTGCAACGAAAGTTCGCAAAAAAGTTAAGAAGAACGTGGCTGAGGGCATTGCCCACATCCACGCATCGTTCAATAACACCATCATTACAATCACCGACCGTCAGGGTAATGCCTTGTCGTGGGCAACTTCGGGGGGAGCCGGTTTCAAGGGCTCACGCAAGAGCACCCCGTTTGCTGCGCAGGTTGCGGCCGAGGCTGCCGGCAAGGCGGCTGTTGAGTGTGGCGTGAAGAACCTTGAAGTCCGCATCAAGGGCCCCGGCCCCGGTCGCGAGTCCTCGGTTCGTGCGTTGAACGCACTCGGGATGAAAATCACGGCGATCACCGACGTGACCCCGATTCCGCATAACGGCTGCCGTCCGCCTAAGAAGCGTCGGATTTAAGGAGAAAGACAAGTGGCTCGTAATCTCGATCCGAAGTGCCGCCAGTGCCGTCGCGAAGGCGAAAAGCTGTTCCTCAAGGGTGAAAAGTGCTTTACCGACAAGTGTGCCATCGAGCGTCGCTCGTATGCCCCGGGTCAGCACGGGCAGAAATCCGGGCAACGTCTGTCCGACTACGGTGTTCACCTGCGTGAAAAGCAGAAGATTCGTCGTATCTACGGCGTTCTCGAAGGCCAGTTCCGTAAAGTCTACAAAGAGGCAGATCGGCGCAAGGGTGTCACCGGTGAAAATCTCCTGCAGTTGCTGGAATCACGCCTCGACACTGTCGTTTACCGTATGGGTTTCGCCGCCTCGCGTTCAGAATCGCGTCAGGTCGTCAGGCACAATGGTGTCCTGGTTAATGGCCGTCGAGTGAATATTCCGTCTTTCCAGGTTCGCCCGGGTGATGTTGTCGAGGTTGCAGAAAAGGCAAAAAGCCAGTTGCGCGTCAAGGCGGCGCTTGCTGCGGCTGACTCGCGTGGCTTCCCGGAGTGGGTTGAGGTGGATGCCAAGGAAGCCAAGGGTACCTACAAGGCTCGTCCGGAGCGCAGCGAACTGTCGTCGACGATCAACGAGAGCCTCGTGATTGAGCTTTATTCGAAGTAATCGCGGCTCCGCTTGACTGAATCAGGCAAAGGACAAGACATGCAAAGCAGTGGACTATTGAAACCACGAATCATTGAAGTACAGAGTTTGTCACCGGTGCACGCCAAGGTGGTTATGGAGCCCTTTGAGCGTGGCTTTGGCCATACTCTGGGCAACGCCTTGCGGCGCATCCTTCTTTCGTCGATGCCGGGTTATGCTGCCACCGAGGTGAGCATAGACGGCGTACTTCATGAGTACTCGACAATTGATGGGGTGCAGGAAGATGTCGTTGATATTCTTCTCAATCTCAAGGGCGTTGTTTTCAAGTTGCATAACCGTGATGAGGTCGTCCTTCAACTGAGCAAAGAAGGTGAAGGTGTTGTACGTGCCGGCGACATTGTTGTTTCACACGATGTCGAGATCATCAATCCGGATCATGTGATCGCCCATCTCTCCGCTGGCGGTAAACTGGCCATGGAGTTGAAAGTTGAGAAGGATTGCGGTTACGTTCCCGGCAATCTTCGCCAGCTTGGCGACAGCAGCAAGAGCATCGGAAAACTGGTGCTTGACGCATCGTTCAGCCCCGTGCGCCGTGTCAGTTACTTCGTTGAGAGTGCGCGTGTTGAACAGCGTACCGACCTTGACAAGCTGATCATGGAGATCGAAACCAACGGTGTGATCGAGCCGGAAGAAGCCATTCGTACGGCAGCACGTATCCTGATGGAACAGCTTTCGGTATTCGCTGATCTGGAGGGGACGGCATTGCCGATTGAGCATCAGAAATCAATTCAGGTTGATCCGCTGTTGCTGCGTCCGGTGGATGACCTTGAACTGACGGTACGTTCGGCGAACTGTCTGAAAGCTGAAAACATCTATTACATCGGTGATCTGATTCAGCGCACTGAAAACGAGTTGCTCAAGACCCCGAATCTTGGCCGCAAGTCACTCAACGAAATCAAGGAAGTACTGGCCGCACGCGGCCTGACGCTGGGCATGAAACTTGAGAACTGGCCTCCGGCCGGGCTCGACAAATAAGTTTCCCGGACAAGAATAGGAAGGAATAGATATGCGTCACCGTTTAGGTCTCCGTAAGCTTAACCGCACCAGTTCGCACCGTCTGGCGATGCTGCGTAACATGACTGTCTCGCTGCTCCGTCACGAGACGATCAGGACAACGCTGCCGAAAGCCAAGGAGCTGCGTCGTGTTGTTGAGCCGATCATCACCCTGGGCAAGAAGCCCAGCCTGGCCAATCGTCGTCTGGCATTTGACCGTTTGCGTGATCGCGAGATCGTGGTCAAACTGTTCGCCGAAATCGGGCCGCGCTATGCCGTACGCAATGGCGGTTATCTGCGTATTCTCAAGTGCGGTTTCCGCGATGGTGACAATGCACCGATGGCCTTTGTGGAATTGCTCGATCAGCCGGAACAACCGGCAGCGCTTGTCGAGGCAGAAGCCGCATAGTCGATCCGCAGTTGCGCTACGAAAAAGCCAGGCAATGCCTGGCTTTTTGCTGGGCTACAGTACGGCGCCAGCTTCACTTTCTTCCTGTTGCTGCAGCGCCCACATCTGTGCGTAGCGGCCGTTCATCTCCATCAGTACCGGGTGTGAGCCGCGCTCGACAATGCGCCCGGCATCCATGACCAGTATCTTGTCGGCATTCATGATGGTTGACAGCCGGTGGGCAATGACCAGAGTGGTACGTCCGCGGGCCGCGTTGTCAAGACTGGCCTGAATGGCCTTCTCGGTTTTTGAATCAAGCGCCGAGGTGGCTTCATCAAAGATCAGCAACGGCGGATTCTTGAGCAGGGCGCGGGCAATGGCGACTCGCTGCTTTTCACCGCCAGAGAGCTTGAGGCCGCGTTCGCCAACCCGTGTTTCATAGCCATCAGGCAAGTGCTCGATGAATTCGGCGAGTTGGGCGGATTGCGCCGCGGCCAGCACTTCTTCGTGTGTCGCGTCCGGGCGGCCATACTGGATGTTGTAGTAGATCGTGTCGTTGAACAGCACCGTATCCTGCGGAACAATGGCGATTGCCGCACGCAGGCTGGTCTGGGTCAGTTGTCTCAGGTCCATGCCGTTGATGCGGATATGGCCCGCATCAACGTCGTAAAAGCGGTAGAGCAGTCGCGCCAGTGTCGATTTCCCTGAACCGGACTCCCCCACAACAGCGACGGTATGACCCGCGGGAATCTCGAAATCAACGCCGACAAGAATCTGGCGCTTCGCCTCGTAGGAAAACATGACCGATTCAAAACGCACATTGAGCGATTGCGTATGGAGAGTGCCGGCATCCGGGGCGTCGGCAATTTCCCGGTGTTCCCTGAGCAAATCAAACATGCGCTCGATGTCAGCCAGTGACTGACGGATTTCCCGGTAAATCACGCCAAGGAAGCTCAAGGGCATATAGAGCTGGATCAGGAAAGCGTTGACCAGGACCAGGTCGCCAATGGTCATCCGTCCATCAACCACCCCTGCCGCAGCACGCCACATCATGGCGGTTACGCCAAGGGCGATGATGATCTGCTGGCCAAGGTTCAGCCAGGAAAGCGAGATCTGACTCCTGGTCGCCGCTTCCTCCCAGCGCTGCATATGCCTGTCGTAGCGTCGTGCCTCATAGTCTTCATTGTTAAAATACTTGACTGTTTCGTAATTGAGCAGGCTGTCGATAGCCTGCGTGTTGGCCGCCGAGTCGGTGTCATTGACCAGCCGTCGCAGACCAATTCGCCAGTTGCTGATCCTGATGGTAAATATGACGTAAGCCGTCAGGGAAAACAGGGTGATCAGAACAAAGCCGCTGTCGTATTTGACGATCAGAATGCCCAGAACAAGCGAAATTTCGACCAGCGTGGGCAGAATCGAGTACAGGGTGTAGCTGATCAGGTTGGAGATTGATCGGCTGCCCCGTTCGATGTCGCGCGATACGCCACCGGTTTGACGCTCCAGATGAAAACGCAGCGACAGGGCATGAAGGTGGGAAAAAACTTCCAGTGCAATGCGGCGTACGGCCTGCTGCGTCACCCGGGCAAAAAGAATCTCGCGCAGTTCAGTGAATAGGGAGGTTGAAAATCGGAGTGCTCCGTACAGGCTCAGAAGAAGTATCGGCAAGGCAAGAAGCAACTGGTCGTTGGTGAGTATGTCGATCATTTCCTTGAACACCAGCGGAACGGCGACATTGGCCAGTTTTGCGGCGATCAGACAGGAAATGGCCAGTAACACCCGCCATTTGAACTGCCAAAGATAGGGTGCGAGACTGCTCAAGGTGTCCCAGGCATGCGAGTCGCGTGCAGACTGGCCTGGGGTGTGGCGGGGAAATGCAGAACTGCGGGAGGAGTGGCGCATGTCGGATGGCGTATCAATCGATCGGGTATGTCGAGTATGCCGCATAACAGGCCCGGTGCACTAAAGACAACAGAGCGGTGTCGCAGGATTCGACTTGTCCGGAAAGCTGATGCAACTACGATGGCAACGATCAGTTAAGTCGTCTGAAATAAAAATTAATTGCCAATATACCTACTCATCGGCAAGGCTGTGGATTCTCAGGCGTCCCGCAGCGTAATAATTCGCCTGGTTTTTGTGGGTTAACGTAACCACCCCGTACTCCATTCCAGGAGTCATTTGGCGTGCTGTATCTTGTTCCGGTCGACGGGTCGAATGTAGACTGGCTTCCGCGCATGGTATTCGACCAGTTCAGCATGGACTTGTCTTGCAATTTGTTCTTGTCCTTCCAGCTTTGCATGATGCCATCCGCTGAGGTGTTCGGATTATTGCGCGGCGAGATGAGCTGATTGTTGCCAAATGCTTCGGCAGAATTGATCATCTTGATACTTGCGGCAATGGGTGCCAGCCACGATCGAGACTTTTCGAATTCGGCGGGTGGCGCCCAATAACCCACGACCAGGGCGTCATTGAGCTTGTAATAATTCGACACCCCGCTTTTCCATGATCCCCTCAGGGGCGCGCCATTCTTTTCAGTGGCGGTGACCTCCGCTTCTATCCAGTCCCACATCTGATAACCCATCTGTTGCCTGGGCAGATTTCTCTCCTGGCTGATTCTTACGCTTTGATAACCCATGCCGAGCGCACGGACGAGAAAAACCTTTGGCGCGCTTTGTCCCGAGGATCGCATCAGCCCGAGCAGCGCTGCCGTGTAGCGCCCGTCAGGGGAAACGAGCGTCACACCCGCGATGGATTCACTATGTCGCCAATTCCCCGGCGCTGTCCAACTCCAATAGCGACCTCTTTGCTGCACCATCGAATCCGCAAAGGCGGCATCGGAAATAGTAAGTGCAAGAAGGACGGAAATAATACCGTTTTTGATATGAAAAGTTCTCATGTCAGTTAGCCCTGTCTGGTTGGATGGGATTCCGAGAGCCTTTAAATATGGCACTTGCCATTAAACTATAATCTGCTATATATAACATATATCTCGATTATAATATTTTGT
>CAIVZW010000854.1 GCA_903910495.1 uncultured beta proteobacterium | reverse complement strand
CCGAAACCTGGGAGCCTTCACGGAAGCCAACCACCACGCCGAACATCACCATCCAGATGATGACGATGCGGATCAGGATTTCGCTCCAGGTTGAAGGCTGGTTGAATATGAAACGGGTCAGGACCTGAAAAATCCCGAGCGTGGAGGCGATGGCCAGCAACACGCACGCACTGTGAATGATCCCGGAGGTCATGCGCTGCTCAAAGGCAAGAAATAAAGTTTTCATGGTTTTACTCCGGATCGATACGGCAAGGGCACCGACCCGGACCTTTCAGAAAGTTACGGTTACACGCTTACTTGACGTCCATGATCTTCTTGATGTTGGCTTCGCCGTAGTCCTTGTTGTAGGTCACATAAGCCGAAGACACGGCTTTCTGGAACAGGGCGCCATCGACCTTGTTCACCAGGGTGCCGGCTTTCTCGATCACGGCAATGCCGTTGGCTTCGTCGTCATTGACTTTCTTGCGATTGACCACCAGAGCAATCTTGGCGGCTTCATTGAAAGACGCCTTGTCGGCGGCACTCAACTTGTCCCAGAGGCCCTTGTTGATGATCAGCATCGCCGGGGAGTACACGTGGCTGGTAAGTGACAGGTATTTCTGCACGGTGTACAGCTTGTTGGCGAGAATGACCGGAATCGGATTTTCCTGACCATCGACGGTACCGGTCTGCAGCGCGGTGAACACCTCATTCATGTTCATCGGCGTCGGCAGCGAACCCATCGCCTTGAAGGCTTCCATGTGCACCTTGTTTTCCATGGTACGGATCTTCAGACCGGCGAGGTCTGCCGGGGTCACGATAGCCTTCTTGCTGTTGGTGACATGGCGGAAGCCATTTTCCATCCAGCTGATGGCCACTAGTCCCTTGGCTGGGAACTTGGTGAGGATTTCCTGCCCGATCGCGCCGTCAAGTACCTTGCGCGCGTGAGCGTAATCACGGAACAGGAAAGGAATGTCAACAATGCGGGTCTCAGGTACAAAATTTCCCACTGGCCCGGTTGAGGTAATGATCAGATCCTGCGTCCCCAGTTGCACGGCTTCAAGCATTTCGCGCTCGCCACCCAGAGCCCCCGCCGGGAAGTACTGCAGCTTGTAACGTCCGTTAGTGCGCTTGGCGATTTCATCACCAAAGGTGTTAATCCCCATCCCGTAGTGGGAGTCGATGGTATTCGTCCAGCCCACTTTGAGAACCGTCTGCGCCTGTGATGCAAAAGAAATGCTGAGTCCCAGAACTGCGATCAAATGTACAGCAAGTCGTGACAATTTCATTTGTATCTCCTCACTCGGAAAAAGACGCCTGCACGACAAGCCGGACAAATGCCCGAATCTACGTGTTTGGCAATCGGAACTTTAATCGATACTGCTCCTGACTTACTCGTGCTTGGCCGGCTTCAACTTCCCGGCCTTGTTCTACGCCCCTGAGCAACTTCGGGCAGTTTGCTTTTCATAACCCATTACGGCTATAGTTGTCGTACAAGCTTACATCTGACAACATAGGCGAAAGTAAAGCACATATCGTCCGTATTTACAATATGTCCCAAAAACGAAATATTCAGGAACCTATGGAATGACCTCCTTTCCCGAATTCAATGTTGAACGGTTGACCGTTGCGGGTTCGCTGACTGACCGTGTCTGTGAAGCGCTTGTGCAATTGATCAGCGGCGAAGATTTCCCGCCAGGATCGCGCCTGCCCTCGGAAATGAAAATGGCCAGCCGCTTCGGTGTCAGCCGGACCGTTATCCGCGAAGCCATCTCGCGCCTGAAATCGGAAGGCCTGGTCGAATCGCGCCAGGGCAGCGGGGTGTTTGTGCGCGAAGAAAACATGGACGCACCCTTTCGCATCGACCCCAATATCATGGACTCGATTCAGTCCGTCCTGCAGGTGGTTGAGTTGCGCAAGGTCCTGGAGGGTGAAATCGCGGCCCTGGCCGCAAAACGCCGCAGTCGGGAACAGATGGCCGGCATCAGGCAGGCGCTGAAACAGATCGACACCGATGTCGCCGCTGGAAGTGACGGCGTCGATGCGGATATCGCTTTCCACCGCAGCATCGCCGAGGCGACCGGGAATCCGCATTTCCTCGCCCTGATCCAGTTCCTTTTCAATTTTCTCAGAATCGCCACGCAAACCACGCGCGGGATCGAAGCCACCCGGACCACGCTGACACAGCAGGTCAAGGACGAACACCGGGCCATCGTCGAGGCCATTTCCCATCAGGATTCCACGGCCGCACGCGCCGCCGCCCGCCTGCATATGGACAGGGCCTCGCGGCGATTGGGCACAGCAGACATCAAACTGTTGCAGAATGCCAGTACTGCTGCCAACTTGACCCCTTTAAGCGTTTGACGGTTAAACAGACGATGGGTGCGGCCAGGCTTGTCGTTCAGCTCAGGAACTGTGGCTCCTGAGATAGTTCAGATTTCTGGCATTCCAGAGATTCTCGAGGCGGGCGCTCTCCTCGAAGTTGCCCTGCCACGGCAGCCAGTGCTCGATGATGCAGTTGATGCCGCGCGCTTCGGGCTTGACCGTGTTCATCAGATAGTCGTAGTCGAGCAAACCGGTACCGAGCTCAGTCCCTTCGAGCGTAAAGCCGACCCAGCCGCCGCGCCGGGTGAACGCAAAGTCCTTGATGTGCAGGTTTTTGACGTACGGGGCGCAGCGGTCAATCACATCAATCGGGTTCTCGAGCGCCGCGACACAATTCGCCGGATCGAGGCAGATACCGAGACTTGGGCTGGCCACCGATTCGACCAGGCTGACCAGATCGCGCGAACTCAGCTGCTCGTAAGTCTCGAGGGCGATTTTCACACCGGCAGCTTCGTAGGCCGGAAGCGCCTGTTCGAGCAAACTTTGTGCTTCCGCCATGCTCGGACGGTGATCGGGTGTGTTCACCATGCCCCTGATCAGCTTTGCACCGAGCAGTTCGGCGAGCCGGAGAAAATTCTTCAGATGGTCTGCTGAAATTCCCTTGGTGCCAAGCTCCAGTGTGATGCCGAGTTCAACGGCGAGCGTCTTGAGATCGCGCAATTGAGCATCCGTGTACCCGAGGATAGGCAGAAAATCGCAGATCTGAAACACGTCAGCATCGAGTTCGCGGGTTCGCCGCAGCATGGCGGGCAGGTCAAGAGGCTGCGGCGCACGATCAGAGTGCTGCCAGAAAAATGCATAAGTCCCCAGTCCAATCATTGTGTCTCCCCGGATATCAGATCAATCTTAATTGTTCGCACATGTTTCTCAGTCAAACGACACCTACCCAGTGACGCCCTGAACTATTCTTTTCCGTCGTTCCCGCGCAGGCGGGAATCCAGTTAGATGAACATTCTGGATCCCCGCCTACGCGGGGATGATGCCCCGAAGGCAACGGGGCCTTGGGCTCAAGTCCTCCTGGGGGACGAATATTTCAGCGTTTCCCTAGATTTTCGGATCGTTCGGATGAAGCATGGTGGCAATGGCCTTGTCGAGGACTTCATCGTCCCAGATTCGCTTCCAGTCATCGCGCAGCACCAGACGATTGCCGAGCTGGATGGCCACCTTGCAGGCGTCGGAGACCTGGACCTTGCCCATCTTGCCGAGGAAAACGGCGGACAGGATGTTGATGTGCCCGGTCAGGAAGGAGATCGCCGCATCGCGCGAAATGCCGCGCCGTTCGGCTTCGTCGACCGTCTCGGCCATGGCGTAGAGCGTCGAGGCGCCGAGGATTTCGACCAGTGTCGGTTCGAGGAAAGCGATGTCGCGTATCCCCATCACATAGCTGTTGGCGACCGGTGCAAACATCCACTCGCTGACCGTTCTTGCATGGGCGAAATTCTTGTCATCGCCCTGGATCTTGGCCATGACGATGTCCTGCTTGCCGGCGATGCCGCCAAAATGGTCCTGACGCGCTTCAGCGGTTTCCTGGTCGAGGAGCCATGAGGGATGGCAGGGATGGGCAACGACGAAGGTGCAGTCGTCCCTGAGCGCCAGTTCCTTGGCGACGGCCGCAGCCGGGTCGAGAATGATCAGCGTCGAGCCGGGCGTCATCATTTTGACGATGCCGACGGAAACCTGTTTGATGACCACGTCGGGAACGGCGAGGATGATGATTTCGCTCTTGGGAACCGCGCGCTCGGCTGACGTTACGCTCAATCCGCGCTGCTCGATGCTGGCAACGCCGACCGGCGATGATTCGCAGCAGTAGAGTTCGATAGCATCGAGATGCCTGGCCAGGTTGTTGGTCGTCCGGGTTCCCATCTTGCCGGCGGCACCGATAACGCTGACTACGATTTTATCTTTCATGCAAAATCTCCTGTTGAATGGTCAAGAATACAGATTAAACGTCGGACGTTTGATGTTTAATCAAAAGTAGCACGGGGCGATTCAGGAAGTCAACAGTTTTGCTGGGATGTTGCCGCTATCGCCAGGCGTGGCACGCCTACGGAAAGGATGACTTTTTTCGTCACCCCGCGAAAGCGACCGAAGGAAGTGCAGAGCCCGGGGTCCAGTTCGTTGATTTTTCTGGCTCTGCACTTCCTTCGGTCGGATTCCGGCACCCCAAGAGTACTTCCTCAGGACGGCTTCGCCTTACCTTCGGGGCGCTTTCGCCGGAATGACGTATTTGGATACTTCAGCGTTTGCCTACGGTTTGAAAACAAGATACTCCCAAACTTCCATTGATTCCTCCACCGCCTTTTCCGCAGCCGGGGTATCGCGCTGCTCGACGGCCAGCAGGATTTTCCGGTGCGCTTCGGTGGACTCCTTGCCGGGATTTGCGTTCTTGCGAAGGCTTTCTGCAATATAGGATTTGAAATATTGCATGACGAACCTGTAAATGGTTTCCAGCGGTCCGTTCTTGCAGGCCTGCCCGAGAAGGGTATGGAATTCCAGGTCATAGGCCAGCAACTCCTCCTCTTTGTTCTCTTCCCTGTTGTGCAATGCCTGCATTTTCTCAAAGCTGTTGCGCAGAATCCGGATATCTCCGTCTTCGGCATGGCGAATGGCCAGGCGAACAACGTTTTTTTCAAGAATGAGCCGCAACTCCTTCAATTCGGCAAATTTCGGCTGGGAAACGATCATGTTGAATAGAAGTGGGTCAAAAACAGGCTCGCCGCCTCGATTTGAAACATAGGTTCCGTCACCGCGCTTGACTTCGACAATACCCAGCGCCGACAGGATTTTCATGGCTTCCCGAACCGAGCCCCGGCTCACCGACAGCAATTTGGCCAACTCCGTTTCTGCCGGCAGGCGATCGCCCGGCATGACCGTCCTGTTGAGGAGTAACTCCTTGATGCTGTTGACTACGAAATCAACAGACGAGGCATTGGGTTTCGACGCCAGGAATCTTGAAAGATCCAGTTCCCTTCCTGATTCGGCATTATCCACAGCGATTTTCCTCGGTCCTTTTCTGGTAAATTACATGAGCATCTTTGACGTTCATGCGCTTCCTCTGCCACAATGAACTTTAATGCTAGCTCTCTCACGACAACCCGGAGATGCTACTCTTTCTTTCGGTGAAATGAAGATGACGATCAGTGAATAGACAGCACCGCCTGCCGACAGCACCGCCATCGGGGATCCTCCTGCGAGGATCCGGCATCGATGCGATTCGCCTGATGGATCGGCTCGAGGCGCTTGGTCTGGCATCTTATACAGTTCCCGCCCCATTGCCCACGCCTGCCGGGACCCTATTCCAGCTGTGCGCTGAATCCGCCCGGGAACTGGCTCCGGAAAAAGACACCACGCTGTTGAGCGAAAAACTCCAACTCGATCCGGCCACCAATGCCGAGGATCTGGAACGTGAAATACTGTTAGCTCTGATGCTCAGCCCGACCGGCTTCGAGTACCCGAGTTACGAGGCCCTGGCTTCGGCGGTGAATGTGCGCAGGAACATCGTCAACGCCGCACTCAAGACGGAACTGGCGTTCGACACGACACGGGCGGCAGAACGTCCCAGCGACTGCTGGACATTCTCCGAGGAACGCGGCTTTACGCTGCTACCGGGAAAGCCGCTGATTGAAGCCCTACGCAAGGCAACGCAGCCGGAGGTTTCGGGGAAGGTTTATGCCTTTTCCTGTTACCGTGCCACCGAATACGTCATTCTGCTGGGCATCGCCGAAGAACTGGAAAACTGCAACCCGGTGCTGCTTGAGCGTCTGCAGCGACAGTGGGAAATCCGGGCCATCAAGTCAGGTCCTTTTCATGAGGTCTTCCTCGTCGAATATGGTTCCATGGATGCCCCCCTACCCCCTAAATATTACGTGCCCGGCGATCGGCTCTGGTTCCGCAACCCGGATGACCAATCCTCCGATGTAGAAGGCTTTGAGGGGTCGTGGGTGTTCTATCTCGGAGGCGGCCTGTTCGCCAACTTCTGGAAAAGCCACCAGCCCTACACGCTGACCAGCAAATCTCTGGAGATCTACCACTGGAGAAATGGCACCTACCGTGACGCAGAGGG
>CAIVZW010000853.1 GCA_903910495.1 uncultured beta proteobacterium | reverse complement strand
TCGGTCTTGCCGAAGCCGACGTCGCCGCAAACCAGGCGATCCATCGGCTTGCCCGATTTCATGTCGTCGATCACGGCGGTGATGGCGCTGGCCTGATCGGGCGTTTCTTCAAAGCCGAAGCCGTCGGCAAAGGCGTCATAATCGTGCGCCGTGAACTCGAAGGCGTGGCCCTGGCGGGCAGCGCGAATGGCGTAGAGCGCCAGCAGTTCGGCAGCCGTGTCGCGCGCCTGCAGGGCGGCGCGGCGCTTGGCTTTTTCCCATTGCTGGGTGCCGAGGGTGTGCAGAGGGGCCGCGTCGGGATCATTGCCGGAATAACGCGAGATGACGTGCAGTTGTGCAACCGGTACGTAGAGCCTGGCGTCGTTGGCGTAGTGAAGTTCGAGAAACTCCATGTCGCCTTCGCCTAGGTCAAGATGCACCAGCCCCTGATAGCGGGCGATGCCGTGTTGCTCATGCACTACCGGGTCACCGACTTTCAGTTCGGTGAGGTCGCGCAGCCAGTTGTCGAGCGAGGCCTTGCGCTGCGCGCTGTGACGACTGCGGCGCGACGGGCTGCCGGCGTACAGTTCGGATTCGGTGATGAAGGCCAACTGGTCAAGGAGAAAACCGTCGTGCAGTGGCGCGACGCCTAGCGAGAGCCTGCTCTCGCTGGCGAGAAAACCGGCCAGGTCGGAGCTGGTCTCGGGCTTCAGGCCGTATTCAGTAAATAGAGCGGAGAGGGTTTCGCGCCGCCCGGCTGATTCTGCGAGCAGCAGGATTCGACCAGGGAAGCTATCAATAAAGACTTTGAGGCCGCTTAGCGGGTCCTCGGCACGGCGGTCAATGGCCACCTGCGGTAGCGTAGTTGCCGGCCCGCCATTGCCGACGGCAAGAATCAGCCGTGCATACGGCTTGGCCGCGGTAAAGAAGGGTTCTTCGGCAAGGAAGAGATCACCCGGCGGCAGCAGCGGCCGGCTGTGCTCACCGGAGAGCATGTCGTAGCGCGACTGGGCATCGCGCCAGAAGCTGCGGATGGCTTCGGGCACGTCGTTGTGCAGACAGAGCAGGGTGTCTTTGGGCAGGTAATCGAAAAGTGTTGCCGTGGCATCGAAGAAGAGTGGCAGCCAGTATTCGATACCGGCCGACGGGATACCGTTGGAAACGTCCTTGTAGATGCCGGAACGTGCCGGGTCGCCCTCGAAGATCTCGCGAAAGCGCTGGCGGAAATGGGCTCGCCCCTTGTCGTCGAGCGGGAATTCGCGCGCCGGCAGCAGACGGATTTCCGGTACCGGGTAGAGGGTGCGCTGGCTATCGACGTCGAAGGTCTTGATGCTTTCGATTTCATCGTCGAACAGGTCAAGGCGGAAGGGCAGCGGCGAACCCATCGGAAAGAGATCGATCAGCCCGCCGCGTACCGAGTATTCGCCAGGCGCGACGACCTGCGTGACGTGCGTGTAGCCGGCCAGCGTCAGTTGCGCGCGGAATGGCTCGGCCTTGAGCTTTTCGCCCTTTTTCAGAAAGAAAGTGTAGGCCGCCAGGTAGGCCGGCGGCGACAGGCGGTAAACGGCGGTAGACGCCGGCGCCAGCAGCACGTCGCATTCGCCGCGCATCACCGCGTAGAGCGTGGCCAGACGCTCGGAGATCAGGTCGTGATGCGGCGAAAAACTGTCGTAAGGCAGCGTTTCCCAGTCCGGCAGCAGGCGTACGCGCAGGTCGGGAGCAAACCACGGGATTTCATCGAGCAGCCGTTGCGCATCGCTGGCGCTGGCGGTGAGCACGGCCAACAACGGCTGACCTTTGGTTTTGCGTGCGGAGAGGGCCGTTTGTGCCAGCAGCAGAGCGTCCGCCGACCCGGAAAAGGAAGGCAGGTGCAGACGTTCTCCAG
>CAIVZW010000852.1 GCA_903910495.1 uncultured beta proteobacterium | reverse complement strand
GGAATGAATCATGCCTATCAATGCGCCCGTTACCTGTCGTTGAGCTGCTGTTTCGCGATGTTGCGGCCCCAGTCGCAGTGGAACGCATGTTCCAGACAAGGCGTTATACCCTTGCTTACAGCATGGAATTGTCGACTAAATTTGTCGGGTTTTTAATCTGCATCAAAGCTATACTCGACCAACAATCCGTAAGCTTGACTAATAATCAACTCGACCCAAAGGAGAATCACCATGAGCGGTGTTTTTACCAAGTCGATGGCGCGCAATGTGTTCTACGGGGGGTCGGTCTTCTTTTTCCTCCTGTTTCTTGTGCTGACCTTCGATACCGTCAGAACGCTACCCAAGCGCGACATGCGGCAGAACATCACGCCGCTGGTCGCAGAGGGCAAAAAAATCTGGGAAACGCGAAACTGTATCGGCTGCCACACCCTCCTCGGTGAGGGTGCTTACTTCGCGCCGGAACTGGGCAACGTAGTCGCCCGCTACGGCGAAGAAGGCGTCAAAGCCTTCATCATGAGTCGCCCGGTCGACGGCATCCCCGGTCGCCGCAGCATGCCGCAATTCAACCTTACCGAACATGAACTAGACGCCATCACGGCCTTCCTCAAGCACGTCGGCACGATCAACACCAACAACTGGCCGCCCAACATTCAGGGCTGATCTCTAATGTCGCCTGAAGTTAGCCAATCTACCAAGGAGAGAGCCATGCAATATTCATCGCAGGCGGTCGCCAAACCCTACTTTGTCGCCGCCATCGGCCTGTTTCTCGGTCAGATCCTATTCGGTCTGATCATGGGCCTGCAATACGTCATCGGGGATTTCCTGTTTCCCGAGATTCCCTTCAACGTGGCCCGCATGGTCCACACCAACCTGCTGATCGTCTGGCTGCTGTTCGGCTTCATGGGCGCCGCCTACTACATGGTCCCCGAGGAGTCGGAGACCGAGTTGTGGAGCCCCAGACTGGCAATGATCCTGTTCTGGGTCTTCCTCGCCGCCGGTGCGCTGACCGTGGTCGGCTATCTCGCCGTGCCTTACGCCAAGCTGGCCGAGCTGACCGGCAACGACCTGCTAGAGACGATGGGCCGCGAATTCCTTGAGCAGCCCCTGCCGACCAAGATTGGCATCGTCGTAGTCGCGCTAGCCTTTCTATTCAACATCTCGATGACTTTCCTCAAAGGCCGCAAAACCGCTATTTCGACGGTGCTGCTGCTCGGTCTATGGTTGCTCGCCGTTTTCTTCCTGTTCAGCTTCTACAACCCGGTCAACGTGGTGCTCGACAAGATGTTTTGGTGGTACGTCGTGCACCTGTGGGTCGAAGGGGTTTGGGAACTGATCCTTGGCGCCATGCTGGCCTTCGTGCTGATCAAGATCACCGGGGTCGATCGCGAAGTGATCGAAAAATGGCTCTACGTGATCATCACGCTGACCTTGGTCACCGGCATCCTTGGCACCGGCCACCACTACTTCTGGATCGGCACGCCGGAGTACTGGCTTTGGATCGGCTCAGTGTTCTCAGCGCTGGAACCTATTCCGTTCTTCGCGATGACCGTGTTCGCCTTCAACATGGTGAACCGCCGCCGCCGCGAGCATCCGAACAAGGCCGCGACCTTATGGGCGCTCGGCACCGGCGTGATGGCTTTCCTCGGTGCTGGGGTCTGGGGCTTCCTGCACACGCTGGCCCCGGTGAATTACTACACCCACGGAAGCCAGATCACCGCGGCGCACGGTCACCTGGCGTTCTACGGCGCCTACGTGATGGTCAACCTGACGATGATTTCGTATGCCATGCCGCTCTTGCGCGGTCGGCCATGCAACAGCTAAAAGTCGCAGGTGCTCGAAATGTGGAGCTTCTGGTTGATGACGGTCTCGATGGTGTTCATCACACTCTTCCTGACCGCTGCCGGCATTCTGCAGGTCTGGCTGCAACGGATCGCCGCCGACCCGCAACCGTTCATGAGCGTGCAAGACCAGATCTCGGTTTTCTACTGGATGCGCGAAGTGTCCGGCGTAGTCTTCCTGGTTGGGTTGATCGCCTACATCGCCAGCTTCTTCGTCGGCGGCAAGCCGGCCGAAGTGAAGGCGGCCTAAGTTCCGGCTTCACCTCCCCGGGCACCTTCGGGTGCCCATTTTTTCCTTCTTTTGCAATTTTCCGAATGACGGACAAGTTACCACTCGATACCGACCACGAATTGTCCACCGCTGCCATGTTGTGCATTGAATCGTATTTGCCTATCTGAAGTAAATTATTATGAACCTACCCCGCGACACTGAGTTCACTGAATTCGATGCCATGACCTCCCTGCCGCATTATCACCCGGCCAGTAATGAAAACGAGATCTTCGAGCTAGCCTGGAAAAATCGTCTGCCACTCTTGCTCAAGGGGCCCACCGGCTGCGGCAAGACGCGCTTCGTCGCCCACATGGCGGCCCGGCTCAAGCTACCGCTATTCACCGTCGCCTGCCACGACGACCTGACCGCCGCCGACCTGGTCGGCCGCCACCTTATTTCCGGTAGCGGCACCGTATGGAGCGACGGT
>CAIVZW010000851.1 GCA_903910495.1 uncultured beta proteobacterium | reverse complement strand
CGCACAATCAGCGACAAGGCCAAGCTGATCACCGTCATCTGGCTGTTGCTCTGCTCCGGATTTCTGGCCACGACTCTGGTCAGCTATTTTGTTTCGCGCAATGCCATCTACGAATCGATTACCACGACCGAACTCCCGCTCACGTCCGACAATGTCTATTCCGAGATCCAGAAAGACCTGGTCCGGCCGATCCTGATTTCATCCATGATGGCGCGCGATACCTTTCTGCGCGACTGGGTACTCGGCGGTGAACGTTTCGTTGAACCATTGACGCGTTACCTGAAGGAAATCATGGCCCACTACGGTGCCGTGACCAGCTTTTTTGTCTCGGAAGACACGCGTAATTATTATTCGACCGACGGTGTTCTCAAGACGGTTAAAACGGACGAACCACGCGACATCTGGTATTTCCGTGTGCGTGAAATGAGCGAACCCTACGAGATCAACGTTGACCCCGACCTGGCCAACCGCGACACGCTGACTATTTTCATCAATTATCGGGTGCTCGATTACAAGCAGCGCTTCATCGGAGCAACCGGCGTCGGCCTCACCGTGGATACCGTCAACCGCATGATCGATGATTACCAGCAGCGTTACGGCCGTACCATCTTTCTCGTCGATGCCAAAGGCAAAATAACGCTGTCGGGTAAAATATCCGGTAATTCCGGCGGCATAACTCGCACTGCCCATTCCAGCATTCACGATATCGAGGGCCTGCGTGAGCAGGCAGAAGCCATCCTGAAAGCGGGTAGCGGGTCCTTTGAATACGAGAGCCGGGGATACCTGAATTTCCTCAATGTTCGCTACATCCCCGAGCTCAAATGGTATCTCTTTGTCGTCAAGCAGGAAGACCGGTCGCTTTCCAGCATTCAGCAAACGCTTTATCTGAATCTGCTTCTGTGTTTCGTCATTACGGCCGTCGTGTTGCTGATTGTCCATCTGACAATCAACCACTATCAGCGACGTCTGGAAACCATGGCCACCACCGACAACCTGACCGGACTCGCCAACCGTTACGCTCTGGATATTCTCCTCGACCAGCAGGCCCTTGAAGCCTCACGTCACAGCAAGCCGATGTCGGCGATCATGCTAGACATCGATCACTTCAAAACCCTCAACGACAGCCGCGGGCACCTTGCCGGCGATGAAGTGTTACGGGGAATCGCCGCAACACTCAAGGAAAGCCTGCGCGCCTCCGATATTGCCTGCCGCTGGGGTGGTGAAGAGTTTCTTGTCATTCTCTCCAATACCGACCTGGCCGCAGCAGCCAAAGTCGCCACTACCTTGTGCGACCGTATTGCAAAGAACCGTTATGCGTTCAATGCTGGCGTAATTGTCGTTACGGTCAGTGCCGGGGTTGCCGCCTATCGCAAGGACGAAACCCGCGAGAGTTTTGTTGCGCGTGTTGACGCCCTGCTCTACCAGGCCAAGAACGAGGGACGTAACCGAGTCTGCAAGGAAGCGGAGAGCGAGCAGGTCTGAGCGACTATAACCGAAGTGTGTCGAATTGCACGAACAAGGTGGGCAATTGGCTGTGCGCTGTACGAACATGCCGTTGATACCGGAATAGGGATTTTCTACGTCTGAGACAAAAATCGACCCACTGATGCCAGTCGCGCCGCCAAGGGTTCAATGGTAGGGTTAAGAATTCAACGGCCATTCGAGTTGTCCGGCGACTGACAAGATCTCGGCCAAAGTCAACATCCGACCCTATAGCATCTATTGGCCGGTATGGAATCCAAACCAGCCGCAGGTCAAACGCCGCACGCATTTACAGGCTAAGAAGCTGGGTTAGCCTTGACAAACGTACCAATATTGATACACTGCAAACCATGAATCCTGTACTTGATGTTCGATTCTTCTGCACCGATGCGGGCAAAGAGCCGGTTCGGGAGTGGCTGAAGGAGCTAACCCCGATTGACCGCAAGGCCATCGGGGAAGACATCAAGACGGTGCAGTTTGGTTGGCCGCTGGGAATGCCTTTGGTGGATCATTTGGGCTGCGATATATGGGAAGTTCGGGTCAGGTTGAATAACCGTATAGCGCGCATTCTGTTTGCCCTGGAAGGAAATACGATGGTGCTGCTACACAGCTTCATCAAAAAGCAGCAGGCCACACCAAAACCGGATCTCGACCTTGCAAGAGATCGTCTCAAGCAGTTACGAAGGAAATGACCATGGGCAAAAAGAATATCGGCAGCAGTTTCGATGACCTTCTGGCTGAAGATGCGATGCTCGAAGAAGTTACGGCAGTCGCGCTGAAACGGGTTATTGCTTGGCAAATCGCTGAGGAAATGAAAGCCCAGCACCTCACAAAAACCGCGCTCGCAAAACGCATGCATACAAGCCGTGCCGCCTTGAATCGCCTCCTTGATGAGGAAGATTCAAGCTTGACGCTTACAACACTGGCCAGCGCTGCGACCGCGCTTGGAAAAACCATCAATATCGGTTTTTCTGCCGCGTAACTCGCCAACGAGGTTGCGAACGTCCACTCCGGTTTTAAGGGAATGCGAACATTCGACCCGTTGCTGTCGGTCAGGATTTTAGAACCACCGACAGCAATGCAGCGGTTGCGGCCACAGGCTGGCATGAATGGGACCGGTTCTGTGCGGCGGCTTACTGATTCGAGCAGTCATACGGACCAAATACCCACCGACAGCCCATCGGCCTCTGCGGTCACGTTCCAGCGTTGCTGGATCAGGTCGCGTCGGGTAGTATCCATTTTGCGGACTTTATGATGTTGGCGTCGAAACCTAATCATGCCAGAAATGGCCGCCCGCACCTTACAACTTCGCCCCCACGCGAAATAAATCAGGTTCGCAGTTTGGGTTTTGCAAGAGGCTTAGTGTTGTTGAAAATTACAACAAGGAGGATTTTATGAGATATGTAAACATTCTACTAGCATTTTTGCCCTTGGCCATTATCGGTCATTTTCTTGAATGGAGCCATGGGTTACTATTCCTCTTTTCTGGATTATCCATTGTTCCCCTTGCTGTAATAATTGGTGATGCAACTGAACAGATCGCGATCTACTCGGGGCCCAAAATCGGGGGGATGTTAAACGCGACTATGGGGAATGTTCCTGAATTACTTATCGGGATTTTCGCCGTGAAAGCGGGATTGTTTACACTCGTTTTAGCAAGTATGGCCGGGTCGATTATAGGAAACATCCTCCTTGTGCTTGGGTTTAGCATTTTTCTCGGTGGTCTAAAATTTAAACAGCAAACCTTTGTAAAAGAGATTGCTCGAAGTAATTTTACACTTCTCTTCTTCGCAGCTTTGAGTGTAATCATTCCCTACGCATTTAGCCGGGCCGCTGCAGGTCAACCGCACATTACGTATTCTATTAATGCATTTAGCCTCGGGATCGCAGTTGTATTGTTGGTGCTTTATATCTTGGGACTTGTCTTTTCTTTAGTAACTCATCGGAATGTATTCGTTGAACATCAAGCTCACGGGGAAGACGAAGAACCGGAAACGCCGATATGGACGTTGAAAAAGGCCATTGTAATTCTTACTGTTTCCACGGTTTTCGTAGCCATTGCAAGTGAAATGTTGGTTGCTACGGTAGAAGAGGCGGTAAGACAATTTGGAATCTCAGAAGTATTTGTTGGAATTATCTTAATTCCAATTTTAGGAAATGTTGCAGAACATGCTTCAGCGATGATTATGGCAGTTAAAAACAAGGTTGATATCAGTATCGAGATTGCCGTTGGATCAAGCATGCAGATAGCACTTTTTGTAGCACCAATTCTCGTCATCTTTAGTTTCCTCACTGGAACGCCTATGGCATATGTGTACACAGAGTTTCAAGTGATCAGTGTGCTAATTAGTATTGCTATGTCACTTTTTGTGTTTCAGGACGGTAAGACTAACTGGCTGGAAGGTGTTCAGTTGATCGCATGTTATGGAATGTTAGCACTGGCATTTTTCTTTCTGTAACCGTGCCGAAAAAGTGTGGCAACTATTGAGTCGCCCTTGATTCTCATTGATCCGAAACAGATTTACTCGGGATTCAGAGTGAATGCATTTGATTTATTGCTGCCGTAGTCTGCGAAAAACTGACAGGCAGGTTGTGGCCGAGAGTACTCATATATCATCTCACCGAAAAGCGGCCGGCAAGGCCGCGTCCTACCGTGCCGCTGTCCAGGCATCGGAATTCAAAGGCTGACAAGGGATACGGCCAGAGGGGACATGGATGCTGGATCTTCGGGCTATGCCCGTGTAGATCGCCATTCTGCGGGCCTTTCGAGCCTATGGCTTCCTGAAGGCCTTCGCCATCTTTCGCCACTTCATCCTCACCTGGTCAGTGAGAAAAGGTTGAATTCGGCCCTTCTCCCAAAGAATACGGGCGTACATCCGGTCGCGTGTCTTGGGTGGGATCGTATGCGCAGGGCGCGGGACGAGGTGAATTGCTCCATTTTTGCAGGCGTCGATACAGGCACCGCAGCCCAGGCAGGTTCCGGCGTCCACTTCGGCCCGACGCTCGTCCTTGCCCCGATGGCGCGCCGTATCGGCGAGACCGATGCATTTGACGTTGCAGGTACTCAGGCAATCGCCGCAGTAGTCACACTGTGTGGCGTCAATTTCTGCCAGAAAGGGTGTCTTGGCGACCCCGTCGGCGAACCCGCTCTGCACGCCTGCCATCAGTTCGCAACAGCAGCGGCAGCAGTTGCACAGGAATGAGGGCTTCTCGCGCACGTTATCGGTGACGTGGGTCAGGCCAAGTGAGCGCGCCTGTTCCAGGCCGGCCAGCAGCGTTGCCTTGTCGCGTTCCTGCGCGAAGCCGCGGCGGACCAGAAATCGCGCGCCTTCGCCGAGTACCATGCATAGCGAGTCGACCGGGGCCCTCTTGCGGCAGACTTTTCCCAGATGCTCCTTCTTGTGGCGGCAGTAGCACAATGTGACGGCGCAGTAGTCGGCTGCTTCGATAATCTGGCGGGCGTCTTCGTAGGCCGTAATGCGGGAAGTGACGGGGATGTGTTCGGGGTAGGCGAGTGCTCGGGTGAGCTGGGTTGGGCTGCCGAAGAACTCGCCGGTCTGGCCTTGGTGGCCATTTTCGCGGAGATACTCGCTCATTAGCCGGGCCAGTTCCGCTGGAGAAACCGGGGATGTCAGGATCGGGCTACGCCGCATGAAGGTGAATTCGAAGAAGCCGATCAGGCCGGGAACAAGTAGGTAATACGTTG
>CAIVZW010000850.1 GCA_903910495.1 uncultured beta proteobacterium | reverse complement strand
ACTGAGTTTTTTAGGTTGATTCAGAACGTGAACCGATTAAGCATCAAAAAGTGATTTGTCTATTGGCGTACAGCATGTAATTAATTTTTCAAATAGCCCCTCAAAGAAAATGAAATGGGAATTTTATGAGCTATCCGATCAGTTACAGAAGCAGGGATTTTCTACTCAAGCACATCAGCAACACCCTGTCATTTTATGACCCCAGGGTCGTTGACCCGTCAGGTGGCTTTTACCATTGCTACATGAACAACGGAGACCTGTTCAACCCGGGTTTGAAAACACTGGTTGCCTCGTGCCGGTTTATCTTCAACTATGCGAAGGCCTATAAACAATTCGGCAAGACAGAATACAGGGACAGGGTAGAGCACGGGTTGAATTATCTGCGCGATGTCCACAGGAATCCGGAAACCGGTGCTTATGCCTGGCGGATCAATGACGGAAAAGTTATCGATGATACGAACCATTGCTATGGATTAGCCTTCGTCATGCTCGCCTATACGTGCGCGCTTGAAGTCGGAATGGCGCAGGCTCGCGAGTGGATATATGAAACGCATGAGTTGATGGAGAAACGCTTCTGGATCAGCGAATACGAGTTATATGCCTGCGAAGCCGACGCAGGATGGAATTTAAGTTCGTACCGGGGTCAGAATGACAACATGCACGCCTGCGAGGCGATGATCGCCGCTTACGAAGCAACACGGGACATGCTTTTTCTCGACCGCGCGTGTGTGCTGGCGAAGCATATGACACTCAGACAGTCACGGGATTCTCAGGAGCAGATCCTCGAGCACTACAAGCTCGACTGGACTCCCGATCTTGACTATGGCCGGGATAGCAAAATCAACCACATGCGTCCATGGGGCGTGCAGACCGGCCACCAGACCGAATGGGCAAAACTGCTGCTTATCCTTGACCGGCACCGGCCGGAAGAGTGGCGTCTGGGCCGGGCAAGGGAATTATTCGACAGGGCGATGCAGTACGGGTGGGATCAAGACTTTGGCGGTCTGATACATAACTATGATCTTCAGGGAAATCCCAATGATTGTGACAAGTATTTCTGGGTTCAGGCCGAAAGCATAGCCGCAGCCGCATTGCTGGCGGACAGAACCGGAGACGAGTCCTACTGGGACTGGTACGACAGGATATGGGATTACAGCTTTTATTACTTTGTCGACCACGTCTATGGCGCATGGTATCGGATATTGACGCGGGAAAACATCCGCTACGACGACCGGAAAACCTATAACAACAAGGCGGACTATCACACCATGGGTGCCTGTTATGAAGTGCTTAATGTAACAACAGTAAAATAATCGTACTGAAGTTTTGGCATTGACATGAAAGTTGAACCGGTTCAACATTAAACGCAAGAAGCTATTTCAATAGTGCAAATAGGACCAATTTCCCATGAACAAAGTGATATCCGCCGATCAGGCCGCACAACTCATACAGGATGATGACGTCGTCGCCATCAGTTCTTCAAGCGGACTCTGCTGCCCCGAGAAAGTACTGACCGCACTGGGCAAGCGCTTTGCCAGCGAAGGTCATCCGCGCGGCCTGACCGCACTTCTCCCTATCGCTGCCGGCGACATGTACGGGATCCGCGGCATCGATCATCTCGCCCGTCCGGGAATGCTCAAGACAATTCTGGCCGGCTCCTATCCAAGCGGACCGTCGTCCTTGCCAATGCCCGAAATCTGGCGCCTGATCGTTGAAGATCAAATCGCCGCATACAATCTGCCCAGCGGCATCATGTTTGACATGTTGCGCGACGCCGCAGCAAAACGCCCGGGTGTTCTGACCAAGGTCGGGCTCGATACCTTCGTCGATCCGGCGCGTCAGGGTGGGGCGATGAACGCGCGTGCCACAGCGGATCCGGTGGTCAGGAAAGTGAATTTTGCCGACGATGAATGGCTGTTCTTCCCCGCGATAGCGCCGCGTGTGGCCATTTTGCGTGCCACGACTGCAGATGAACGCGGCAATCTCTCTTATGAGCACGAAGGGGCCTTCCTCGGCGGCATGGTTCTGGCCCTGGCTGCTCGAAACAGTGGTGGAATCGTCATTGCACAGGTCAAGCGTGTGGTTCGATCCGGCTCACTCAAGCCGCAACAGGTACACGTCCCCGGGACTCTGGTCGATCACATCGTCATTGACCCCGAGCAAATGCAGGCGACGCAAATACCTTACGACCCGGCGATCAGTGGCGAAATCGCCCGCCCCGATAGCAGCTTCGAACTGCAGGAGTGGGGCCCGGAAAAGGTGATTGCCCGTCGGGCCGCGCAGGAACTCACCACGGGTTCAGCCGTCAACCTCGGTTTCGGAATATCGGCCAACGTACCGCGTGTGCTGCTTGAAGAGGGATTGCATGGCGAAGTGACCTGGGTCATTGAACAGGGCGCGGTCGGAGGCATGCCGCTGCTGGGATTTGCCTTCGGCTGTGCGGCCAACGCCGAAGCCATTATCCCGTCGCCCAATCAGTTTACTTATTTTCAGGGGGGCGGTTTCGATGCCGGTATGTTGTCTTTCCTGCAGATCGACCGCGACGGTAACGTCAACGTTTCCAAGCTCGGTGCAAAACCCTATCTTACTGCGGGCTGTGGCGGTTTCATCGACATCACCGCGCATGCCAAACACATTATCTTTTCCGGTTTCTTCACTGCAGGTGCCAAACTCGAAGTTGGTGACGGCATGCTGAAGATCGTACAGGAGGGCCGGAGCAAAAAACTGGTTGATGCCGTCGAACAGGTCACCTTCAGCGGCACCATGGCACGTCGGCGCGGGCAGAAAATAACCTACGTCACCGAACGCTGCGTCATCGACTTGCTCGCCGACGGTTTGACGGTCCGGGAAATCGCGCCCGGTGTGGATTTGCAGCGGGACATCCTTGATCAGGCAGCCTTTGAACTGAAAGTCGCACCACAACTCAAACTCATGGATGCCGCGCTATTCCGCAATGCACCGTTAAATCTGAAACTCAGGGAAGCCGTTCATGTCTGATTTCACTACAGGTCTGATCAAGTTGCAGATCGACGGAGCCGTCGCGACCGTCATCCTGGATCGTGCGGAAAAGCTCAATTCGCTGACGCCGGAGATGATCGAGACGCTCGCTGAAATCGCCACCCGGATTGATGCTGACGCTGCGATCCGTTGCGTCATCCTGACCGCGGCTGGTGGCAAGGCGTTTTGCGTTGGTGCCGACATCAATACCTGGGCGGTGCTGGAACCGCTCGACATGTGGCGTCGCTGGGTCAGGCGCGGACATCAGGTTTTCGACCAATGGGCGCGACTACGCGTACCCGTGATCGCCGCAATCAATGGACACGCACTCGGTGGCGGGCTGGAACTGGCGGCCGTCGCCGACATTCGCATCGCGGTTTCATCGGCAAGCTTTGGTATGCCGGAGGCGACAATAGCCACTTGTCCGGGCTGGTCGGGTACGCAGCGGCTGACTGGCCTTATCGGTGCCAGCAGGGTGAAGTATCTTGCCCTGACCGGCATGCGCATTGACGCGATGGAAGCCTGGCGAGTCGGATTCCTGCACGAATGCCTGCAGGACAAGGATTTGCTGGAGCGTGCCAGGGAACTCGCGGCCGGCATCTGCAAGCTGGCGCCGGTTTCAGTTCAGCTCACCAAGCAGATCATCGATGCCGGCCAGGGCGAAGGCATGGCAGCCGCCCTGGAAGCCATGGCGGGTGCGCTGGCTGCGAGTACCGATGATGCACGCGAAGGCATTGCCAGCTTTCGAGAGAAACGCCAGCCCAGCTACCAGGGCAAATAGCCAAGTGCCCTAAAATCAGATAACGAACAATCGGCTCTGCGCTTGTTCGTTATCCCTCCAACAGTTTGCGTGCAATGATCACCCGCTGGATTTGATTGGTACCCTCATAAATCTGGGTGATCTTGGCATCACGGAACAGTCGCTCGACTTCATATCCCCGTATATATCCGCTGCCGCCAAAGATCTGGATTGCATTCGACGTATTGGCGACGGCGGCGTCTGAGGCAAAACACTTGGCCATTGAAGAAGCGGAGGCGGCGTCAACCCCTGCGTCAAGCTTCATGGCGGCCGATCGCACCAGCAGGCGAGCGGCTTCAGCGTCCTTGGCCATGTCTGCCAGCATGAACTGAATAGCCTGAAATTCGGCGATCGCGTGACCGAATTGCTGACGAAGCTTGGCTTGCTCGATCGATGCTTCCAAAGCGGCCTGAATTATTCCTACGGCCAGTGCCGCAATGCCTACCCGGCCCTTTTCGAGCACGCTCATCATCATGTGGAAGCCGCGACCCTCGACGCCAAGAAGCGCTTCTGCAGGCAGGCTGACGTTGTTGAAAGCGAGCTCGCCGACTTGCGACGAGCGTTGGCCGAGTTTGTGTTCCTTGGGCCCGCGCGTGACGCCCTTTGCATGGCAGTCGACGATGAAAATGCTCATGCCACGCTTGCCGGCTTCGGGATTGGTTCGCGCCAGAACGAATGCCACATCGGCAACAGGCGCGTTGTGAATCCAGAGCTTGCTGCCGTTCAGAACCCATCCGCTGCCACTGCGTGTTGCTGTGGTCTTGATTCCGGATACATCAGATCCGGCGCCGGCCTCGGTGATGCAATAAGCGCCACGCTTTTCGGCGCGAATCAACGGCCCTATCCATTCCGCTTTCTGCCCTTCCGTACCGTATTTGCAAAGCAAGGTCCCAAACAACTCAATCAGGCCGCATTGATCGGCGACGGATGCATAACCGCGGCTGAGTTCCTCCATGACGATGCTGTAGGCCAGGCAGTCGAGTCCTGCGCCGCCGTAGGAATCGGGGACAGTTATACCGAACAGTCCGTTTTGCGCCATCTCCTGATAAATCTCTCCGGCAAATGCCTCTTCCCTATCCAGGCGCTCAGCTTCGGGCCGGATAACCTGATTGGCGAAACGCCTTGTCATATCGGCAACTTGCTGGTGTTCAGTAGACAAAAACATGATAACTCCTTGAAAAAGAACTCCTGGACTCAGGAGACCAATGGGACATTTGACAGTGTATGCAGGTGCTCAATATATCCAAATTCCAACGAAGCTTCTCTTCCTGGTCACGCCAATCGTGATGATTCCGAGTTGTCTTTCCATTATCGTTCTCTCCCATCGCTACGCTCTTCGTAAACTGCAGGGCGCGGTCGCGCGTACGCCACCTTGATCAGACAATTACCTCTTGATGTTTGTCTCCGGAGAGAAGCAGGGCATCAATCAATCGCTGAACTTTAAGCGCCGATCGACCAGAGTTCATCGGCTCTCTGCGTTCGTCAATCGCTGTCAGGAATTCTTCGATGAGCGCGCGATGGGGCTCATGCGAAAATGCCATCGGATCGTTACTGGATCCGCCTGCGTCACTTCCTTCACGTCTGATTTCGCTGCCGTCCTTCAGTTGAACGATCAGACGCTCACCTTCCAGCACCGCTGAACCCAGGGTGCCGGCAATATCGATCCGTTCCGGGAATCCGGGATAGGCGAGATTGGT
>CAIVZW010000849.1 GCA_903910495.1 uncultured beta proteobacterium | reverse complement strand
TCCGGACATTCTTGCCGCTCTGGGCAGTAACGGGCATGGCGCCAGAATCCTGATTGCCGATGGAAATTATCCTTTTTCGACATGCACGCCTGCAAGCGCACGAAAAGTATTTCTGAATTTCTCCCAGAATCTGCTTTCAGTAGTCGATGTCCTGAGCGTATTGGTCGGCTACGTTGCCGTCGAGAGTGCGCTGGTCATGCTTCCGCACGACGATCTTGTTCCGGAAATCCATCAGGAATTTGTTGAAATTCTGGAAAAAGGAACGCCACTTGCCAAAGTGAAAAGATTCGAGTTTTATGACGCGGCCAAATCGGCCGATACCTGCCTGGTCATCGCAACCGGCGAAAGCAGAAGATTTGCCAATATCCTGTTGACCATTGGAGTGGTTAAATGATGGGCACCATGGCGCATAGAAAATGCGGCTCATCTGACTTGAGTCTTTCGCTGCTCGGGTTGGGTTGCTGGAGTTTCGGGGGAGGGCAGTACTGGGGCAATCAGGATCAGAAAGACGTTAACGAAGTGGTTCATGCTGCAGTCGAGCAGGGCATCAACTATTTTGATACGGCAGAGGCTTATAACGAGGGTCGCAGCGAAACGTCCCTGGGCATCGCCCTGCAATCATTGAGGCGCGAAGACGTCATTGTGGGTTCAAAAATAAGCCCGGTTAACTGTTACCCCGGTACTCTAGAAAAGCATTGTGAAGATTCGCTAAGACGTCTGCAAACCGATTACATCGATCTTTACATGCTGCACTGGCCAATCCATCCGCATTCGATCAGGCACTTCACGAAAGATGCCGAAGTCATCAGTTCTCCTCCGGATGTTCAGCAGACATTCGAAATCCTGTCGGAATTAAAGAGATGCGGAAAGATCCGCCATATCGGAATAAGCAATTTCAGTTCTAACAGAATGAAGAAAGATATTCCCTCGGCAGTCCAGGTCGCTGCCAACCAGTTACCACTCAATCTGTTATGTCGCGGTATAGAGTTCGATACGCTGCTAGCGTGCAAAGACAATGGAATTGGAATCATTGGCTATATGACCCTGCTGCAGGGAATTCTTGCGGGCAAATATTCAACATTGGACGATGTCCCGCAATGGCAGCGAAGAACAAGACATTTCAACTCCACCCGAACGCCTTTATGCCGGCACGGTGAAAGTGGTTTTGAGCCGGAAACAGAAACGGCCATCAACGCCATCAGAAAAATCGCTTCAGAAATCGGGATGCCAATGGCAGAACTGGCAACACGCTGGGCCATTTCAAACCCGAACATGACATGTGCATTGGTCGGAGCCAGAAACCTCGGACAATTATCGGCAAACGTCAACGCCACCAAGGGTTCCATTGACCAGCAAGTAATCAAACAATTGAATGATATTACCGAACTGCTGAAAACAAGGATGGGAAATCATTTCGACTATTATGAAAGTGCTGAAAACGACAGAACCCTATGATATTTCATGGCAAATATCTTGATAAGTTGTCATTGATCTGTTATCGGCAACTTGAATTTCACATCCATGTTAGCAGGCAGCACCCCCACCGGAGGTTTTCATGAAGGCGCTCGTACTCGAAGAATATAACAAGCTGGTCTATAAGGACGTTCCCGATCCCGTCTTGCGCGATGACAACGATATTCTGGTTCGGGTGCGCGCCTCCTCGATCTGTGGCTCCGACGTTCACGGCATCGACGGATCGACCGGTCGTCGCCAGCCGCCGATCATCATGGGCCACGAAGCCTCGGGCGAGATCATTGACATCGGCAAGGGCGTCACCCGCTTCCGTACCGGCGAGCGCATCACCTTCGACTCGACCGAATATTGCGGCAAGTGCTTCTACTGCCGCCGGGGCCAGACCAACCTCTGCGACAACCGCCGGGTCCTCGGC
>CAIVZW010000848.1 GCA_903910495.1 uncultured beta proteobacterium | reverse complement strand
TTTGGGTCGGGTCCGGCTGTAGCCTGATGCGCCAAGAGGTCATTCGTGGTGATTACCCTATGAGAACCGGCAGCGACGAGTAGAAGCCTTATGCTTACTGGGCCCGACAGACTTTGCCACGTTTTTGCAAATTTCCAGCGCCGATAAAATCAATAAGTTAGAAGGACCATTTCCGACAGACTTTATTGTTTCCTATCAGTTGTTGCTCCTAATTTTCAAGCGGGAAGTGGTGCCGGAGCCAACGCTACCAGACCGGTTTCCAGATAGATCTCGCAACGCTCGATATATTCACACGTGCTCTTGGGCATCGGCGTCCGGGCACGGGTGATATTGAAAATCAGATCGCGGGCATTGCGGATCAGTTGCAGACCGTCCGAGATGCTGTGCATCGGAGTCTCATTGTCGACGGTCAGCAGCGCAGGCGCTTGAGGGGCAAAGTTGGCGAGCCGTTCCGCAGCGGTGACCAGTTGCGGCCAGACATCGAAAATCTCCGGATCGGTGCGCAGGGTTTCCGTTTTGATCTTGGCCGCATGGGCAAAGTCACGTATCGGCGCTTCGATGTCTGAAAAAGCAGGAATCCGGGTGAAACTGGCGACCATCGCATCGGCGATGCGGTCGATATCGCGCATGCTCTGGCCAATCTTGATATAGCGGCTTTCGTAGAAATCCTCGACCGGAATCGAGAAGGCGCGGAACGGTTCGCCCCAGAGTTCGTCTATACCTTCCTCGCCACTGCGGTGGAGTACGAAACGGCCTAGTTCCATGGCATCAAGCAAGCATTTTCCACACTCGCGCATCAGCGCATCGCTGCTGTTGATTTCCACCCCATCGGCCTGCAGTTCGACCAGTTTTCTGAAAATGTCGGTAGCCCGGTTGAACATTGCGCCAGCCAGCATGGCGCCCTTGACCCGGCGTCGCGGGGGGTCACTTTCAGCCTCATAGCTTTTCCGTGCTTCGGCCAGACGGGGGCCCGGGATGTTGAGTCCGTGTTCGGTATGGTTGAACAGGCGCCGTGTCAGCGCTTCGATCAAGCGCTTCTTGGCCTCCAGTGAATCGACCGGAACCGGGTAGGTCTTGATCCAGTAGCCGTCGTAAAACACCCGTTCCTGGTCGGCAAAGATGCGGCGTGTGCTTTCCGGGGGGAAATCATCGCCCTGCTGTTTGTAAATGAAGGAGTGAACGTTGTTCATTGCGCGTCGCCGGTTATAGATCATGTTCCATCAAGCAATAAACATGTGGAAATGCGTTTCCAATTCTAGCAGGCTGATTTCATGGAAGGCGTGAACGCCACGTGAATCGACTAGTTCGATGGCATATCCCGGTCTGGGACGCGATACTCGGCCCAGCCGTGCTCAACGCTCAGTTTGTCGGGTTGCGAAACGGGACCAGCAGTTTGTCGATTTCAAAAAGTACCGGGTCGCCGTTGCTCTTTTTGACATAGGTTTCAAAAACCAGCATGCCGTAGACTCGATCGTGCGGGCGTTTCTCAATGAGCTTGAATTCGCAATACACCGTCTCATTGGATAGCAAGCGGTTCAGATAGCGCACCTTGTCGTGTCCGTAATGCGGACTGTACGGGCTCGATGGCGTGACCAGGGCTGACCAATGGCTATCAGCCATGGCCAGCGTAAGGCAGCCGGGAACGACTACCTCGGCAATACCCGTTTGCTCCCGGCAGAATTCCTTGTCCGTGTGGATCCGGTGATCGTCGCCGACGAGTTTGCAGTAGTTGGCGACGTCTTGCTCGGTAAGCACAAAGCGGTCGGAAACAACCACGTCACCTGCGACATAGTCCTCGTAGTACTTGTTTTCGATCACGGTTTCTTCTCCTGTTTATCGCCAAACCAGCTTAGGGGCATTGATCAGCAAGCTTTCTGCTTCGGCCATCAGTTCCTGAATGATCTCGGCCGCTGGCTGTATCTTCTTCAGCGGCCCCAGGCTCTCGCCCACCTGAACGATGCCGTTCATGCCGTCCGGGCCAATACCCTCTTCCGCAACCTTGCGGCTGCTGCCCGTCGCAAATTCGCTGAGCACTTCGAGCGGCACGCCAGAGTGCTCCATCGCGATAAATTTTTCGGAAAACGCGCTGCGCAATCCGCGCATTCCCATTCCACGGGACCATCCGGTGGTGATCGAATCCGTATCCTGGGCATCGATAATCTGCTGCTTGTTGCCGGGATACATATCGCATTCCTCGGCCAACAGGAAGCGCGATCCCATTTGAACGGCATCGGCGCCCATGATCAGGGCCGCCGCGATGGCACGTCCATCGGAAATGCCGCCGGCGGCAATCACGGGGCAGCTGACTTCAGGAATCACATTGCTCAGCAGCGCCAGGGTCGTCAGGTTGCCGATGGTGCCACCGGATTCCATCCCTTCGATGATGATCAGATCGGTTCCGGCATCTTCCACGCGTTTTGCCAGTTTGGTATTGGGCACGATACAAATGACTTTGATGCCCGCTTCGCGAAACCTCGGAATAAATGGCCGTGGATCGCCAGCCCCCAGGGTAACAAAGGCAATGCCTTCGTCGATGATGGTTTCGATTTGCTTGTCCTGCCATGGCGTGATCTTGAGCGAGACGTTGATCCCGAAAGGCTTTGCCGTGAGTGTTTTGGTTTTCCTGATCTGTTCCCGAACCCAGTCATCCATCCGGCCTCCGGCGCCAAGAACGCCGGCTCCGCCGCCATTCGATACGGCCGCGACGATTTCCGCCTTGGTGATCCACGCCATGGCGCCCATCAGAATCGGGTATTTGATCCCGAGTATTTCTGTCGCTCTGCTCTTTATCATGATTTCAAGCACTTTCTTATGACGGAATTTGGATAAGCACAGCGCGCTATTCTAAACGTACGAATTGATTGACCCAGTCGCTATTCAGACCCATGCATCTCTCCGAAAACAGACGGGATCGCTAACTGGCATCGGTAATGCCGCGCCATTCGTCCTTGATGCCCATTATTTCGGGACGGAACAGGCGCGAATCCATGGTCTTGATCGTGGCCGCCATTTTCGGCCTGAAGTCCATGTGGGCGAGGATGTCGCGCTCGACATCGATGCCGGGGGCAACCTCGGTCAATTCGATGCCTTCAGGCGTCATCCTGAAAACCGCGCGTTCGGTCACGAAAATGACTTCCTGGCCGCGGCGGACCGCATCAGCACCGTTGAAGGTCACTTCAGGCACCCTGGCGAGCAACTTGCGGAACTTGCCTTCACTGTCGATCGAAAGCTTGCCGTCGGCGAACGAAACCTTGAGACCGCCAGCGGTCAGCGTGCCGCAGAATACGACTTTCTTGCTGTTCTGCGAGATGTTGACGAAGCCGCCCGTACCCATGATCTTGCCGTTGAAGCGGTGAACGTTCACGTTGCCCTGCTGGTCAAACTCGGCAAAGCTGAGGAAACTGGTATTGAGACCGCCGCCATCGTAGAAGTCAAACTGCGACGGCATGTCCATTAGCGCCTGCATGTTGGCGGTGGCGCCAAAGAAAATGCCCTGTGCGCCCACGCCACCAACCGGGCCGGTTTCGACCGTCAGCGTGAAATCTTCATTGATCCCCTCTTCGCGGGCAATCACGCCGATCCCGTCGGCAATGCCGACACCGACGTTGCCGACGTTGCCCGGACCGATTTCCATCAACGCGCGGCGGGCCACCAGCTTGCGCTCGGTCAGCGGCAGCAGCTTGACTTCACCTTCGTCCATGGTGAAATCTCCGGAGAAGAAACGGCTGGTGCCGGTGTAGAGTTGGGTCTGTTCCGGAACGACGACCACGACGTCGACCAGGAAACCGGGAATGCGCACGCTGCGCGGGTGCAGCGTGCGTGCCTTGACGAGCTTCTCGACCTGACAGATGACGAGACCGCCGTTGTTGTGCGCCGCTTGCGCCAGCGCCAGCGTGTCGAGATAGCAGATTTCGTCTTCCATGCTGATGTAGCCGTCGGTATCGGCGGTGGTGCCGCGGATAAAGGCCACGTCAATCGGAACCGTCTTGTAGAACAGGTATTCCTTGCCGTCGATGGTCATCAGTTGGACGAGGTCTTCCTGAGTACGCTCGTTCAGCTTGCCGCCGCTCTGGCGCGGATCGACGAAGGTGCCAAGGCCGACGTGCGTCAGGATGCCGGGCTGTTTGGCAGCGGCGGCCCGTACCAGTTGGCACATCACGCCTTGCGGCAGGTTGTAGGCTTCGATCTCGTTGTTCTGTGCCATGTCGGCAAGGCGCGGCGATTGCCCCCAGTGACCGCCGATGGCACGACGAACAAGGCCCGGCTTGGCGAGTACTGACATGCCGCGTTCGCCGCGATCACCCATGCCGGTCGAATGATAGAAACCCAGGTCACGGGGCTGCTGCGTGGTATCGAAGCGGAGGGCCAGGGCCTGGATCAGGGCGGTTGGCTCGACGACGCCACCGCCGGCGCCCGCAATGGCAAGCATGGCGCTGGAAGGAATATAGGCAACAGCCTGATCGGCATTTAGCAGAGGTACTCGGGTACCACGGCGTTCGGGTCTGGATAGCATCGCTTGAGTTGACTCTCGTTGAGGATGGCTAGAATAACTCAAGCTGTATTGGTTACAACAACTGCATCTGTGTATTTACTATCAACACTTCGTGGATAATCTTCCACTACTCTCGGATCTTCGCTTGTTCTATGTTGCCGCACGCCGCTCCAGCTTCGTTGCGACCGCGGCGGAGTTGGGTGCCTCTCCCGCCTTTGTCAGCAAGCGGATTGCGATTCTGGAAAAGACGCTGCGTGTCACCCTCTTTCATCGAACCACGCGGCGCATAGCGATCACCGAAGAAGGCGAAGCGATCTATGAATGGGCTCGGAAAATTCTCGAAGCCGCCGACGTCTGGGCCGTGTGCCGGAATCGTCTGACCGATTCTGCCAAGCTGAGTCTATGCGTACTATTTCTTCAGGAACAACTCACCAACGGACCCTTTGCCCTGACTACAAAGGCCGCATAGGAAACAAACCGAAACCTTCAACTCCAGCTCAGATCGGTGCGCGACAGCGGGAGTTGGCGCACCCGTTTGCCGGTGGCCGCGAAGATGGCGTTGCATACCGCTGGCGCGAGGGGCGGAAAGGCGGGCTCGCCAAGGCCGGTAACCGGATAGCGGGTCTTGAGGAAATGGATTTCAACGACAGTCGGCGTATCGGAAATTTCGATCATCGGGTAATTGCTGAAATTACCCTGGACAATCCGGCCGCGTTCGATATTCAGCTCCTGGTACATCAAGGTACCCAAGGCATCAATCACCGAGCCCTGAACCTGATTCTCGGCGCCGCTGAGATTGACGATCTGCGCACCGATGTCCGTGGCCACGACGACACGATCGACCTTGAGTTCGCCCTTTTTCGACACCGTGACTTCGGCCACCTGCGCAACGTAGCCCTTGTGACAGAAATGGAAAGCGATCCCCATGCCCTGGCCTTTGGGGAATGTCTTTTTTCCCCAACCCGATTTTTCCGCAACGAAATTGAGGACCCGTTTCATCCGGCTGACATCGTAGGCCAGGCCGCGCTCCCCTGACCCGGGAACGATCTCCTGGTCACCCAGCATTTCGCGTGCGAATTCGAGCGGATCGCGATTGGCCACATGGGCCAGTTCGTCAATGAAGCTATGGAATACCCAGGCATACACATTGCTGCCCGGAGCGCGCCAATAGCCCATGGGAATACCACATTCAAGGGAACTCTGTTCGAGCCGGCAGTTCTTTATCCAGCGCCCCGGAAACTCGTCAGCGCTCAAACTCGCACCTTTACCGATCTGCAGTTCCAGCTTGCCGTCCCTGACTATCCGGTTGGCGAAGGTAACAAAATGATTATGCCAGGCGATCACCTTTCCCCGCGCATCGATCCCGCCACGCAGAAAGTGGAAGCCTCCCGCACGGTAGTGGTCATGGCGCATATCATCCTCTCTGGACCAGGTGAGTTTCACCGGAGCGGATATCTTTTGCGCAATGGCCGCCGCTTCAACGATATAGTCGGCGCTCAGCCGACGGCCAAAGCCGCCACCGCTGCGGATGATGTGCAGGACGATTTTTTCTTTCGCGATGCCCAGCGTCGTTGTAACCAGATCCTGGCCGACTGCCGGGCTCTGGGTCGGGGCCCAAAGCTCAAGCGAACCGTCCGCCTTGAACCAGGCCGTGCAATTCTGCGGCTCAAAACTGGTATGCGATATGAAAGGATAGCTGTAGCTGGCCTCGACTGTTTTCGCAGCAGCGGCCATGGCGTCCTCGATGTTGCCATCATTGCGCAGCATAATCGCGCCCGGTTTCCCGGCCAGCGCGGCGGCCTGGCGAACAAACCCGTCCCAGCTTTCGGCGACGACCTTGCCTTCGTCCCAGACGACCTTGAGCTGTTTGCGCGCACTGAAGGCGGCCCACGTCGAGTCGGCCACGATGGCTACCCCGGGCTGCAGGCCATTGAGATTCGTTGTGCCCTCGATGATGAAGGCAGCGCGAACTCCGGGCAAGGCCTTGATCGTTTCCAGGTTGGCGCTGATGACCTTGCCACCGAAGGCGGGGCACTTTTCATAGGCGGCGTAAAGCATCCCCGGCAGTTTGATGTCGATGCCGAACAAAGGTTTTCCGGCAACAATACCGGCATTGTCCACGCCACCGATCCGGGTGCCGAGAAGCTTGTAGTCTTTCGGATCTTTCAGCACGACACGGCTGGCATCCGGCACAGGGAGGGTTGCGGCCCGGGCCGCAAGCTGCCCGAAACCAAGCCTGAGTTTCGACTGGCGACGATGAACCGCGCTGTCGGCCGCAAAGCATTCACTGGCCGGAACACCCCAGATTTGAGCGGCGGCTTCGACGAGCATCGTGCGAGCAGTTGCTCCAAGCAGGTGGAAGTCGTCGTAATTAACCGGCGTGGAAGTTGACCCTCCCGCACTCTGTCTTCCGTAAATCGGGTTAAGGTCGCCCTGGACGATCACCACATCCTTCCAGTTCACCTCCAGTTCTTCGGCAATGACCATGGGCAGAGAGGTCTTGATGCCCTGTCCAATTTCAGGCTGCTTCGAAACCAGGGTGATGGTTCCGTTGGAGGCAATGCGGATGAATGCGTTCGGCTTGAATTCGCTCGTTTCGGAAATGCTCGAAGGTTTGGCGATCTGTTGCGCGGCGCAGGCGGCAGAATGAAAATAGAAGCCGAGTACCAGCCCGCCTCCTGCGACAGACGTGTAACGAAGGAAATCGCGACGGCTCATGTCAGGTGGGGTTGCGCTCGGTTTCATTTGTGGCCTTTCTTCCGTGCCGCCAATTCTGCCGCGCGGTGTATGCCGGCCTTGATCCGGATATAAGTCCCGCATCGGCACAGATTGCCGGCCATGGCCTCATCGATGTCCTTGTCGCTGGGATCGGGGTTTTCTTCGAGCAGAGCGGCAGCGGTCATGATCTGGCCGGTCTGGCAATAGCCGCATTGCGGCACGTCCAGTTCCAGCCAGGCCTGCTGCAGGGGGTGAGACGCGTTGGGATCGAGGCCTTCAATGGTCGTGACCTTCCTGCGGCCGACGGCTGACACCCGAATCTTGCACGAGCGGGTCGGAACGCCATCAAGATGCACGATACATGAACCGCACTCGCCGACTCCGCAGCCATACTTGGTGCCGACCAGATTCAGGGTGTCGCGAAGCACCCAGAGGAGCGGGGTATCGGGCAAAACATCCACCTTGCGGATTTTGCCGTTGATGTTCAGAGTGTATTTGCTCATCTTGATGAAGGCACCAGAGTTGACAGCGTTGATATCGCGGTGGATCGATGATGCTGATCAGGCGACCCGCAGTGGCATAACTAAAATGCGCTGCTGACAAATTGCGTCCTCTAAACCATCCGTACGCCAAGATAGAATAGAAAATCCTTCACCTGATGTCCAGCTCAAGTTTATTCAGGATATCCGGATTTTCCGGTGGACGGACTGGTTTGAGCAACAAAACCGAAGTGCGTCGAATTGCATGGGCAAGGGAGACAATTGGTTGTGCGCCGCACGGACATGCCGTTAATACCGGGGCTAGAGATTTTATACGTCACAGGCATAACGACCCCGAGCAGGAACTCGACGACGCAGAAAGAAGACGATGCGGTACT
Organism: uncultured beta proteobacterium; assembly: GCA_903910495.1. The sequence continues at coordinate 1,489 of CAIVZW010000848.1, read as the reverse complement.
GCTAAATTACCGGGTCCGGGCGCCTTTTACGAACTCAAGCGCAGTCCGAAACAATTCGAAATCTTGTTCGTAGTCCGCTGCGTCGGCTCGATCGATCTGAATCCACTCCCTCGTACTTGCCATCCCGCCGGGTTGAAATGGAACGACGTCGCTTCTCGAGAATTGCAACTCGGACGCGGTGGAGGCGGGTACACGCAGTCCAATGCCGTTTCCGCTTATACAGGCGAACATCTTGTCGTTGACGAAAAAGGCGTCAAGGTCGCTAATCTTTCTTGCGCTGACGCCTGGAAGTCGAAGCAGAAGTGCATCGATTTGCGCCTTGCGGCTTGTCTTTTGGATAGGAGTATTCAAGGGGGCTCCAAGGAGTGTGTTATGCCAAATGCGATTCAATTTTGTAGTGAAATACGCCGGAGGAATCGAGACTGCAAGAGCGCAATGTCAAGGTCTGAATCTTTTGGCCGGGTCCAGTCGATTTCTTCTGTGTCGCAGTCTAACGACCGCTACTCAATATGGTCAACGCTTACTGGCGACCCTGAAGCCGTCTTTCCAAGTTCTTGACAAGCAAACGTTCGGGCGTTTATTTATCCCAGATTATCCATTAGGAGAAATTTAGAGCGAAAATCCGTTCGCGGTGAGCTTGTCCCCCCCAGGGGATTTGAGCCCAAGGCCCCGTTGCCTTCGGGGCATCGAACCATGAACGGCCCTTCGACAGGGCGAACGGAGTTGGGGCTAATGAACAATCTGGGGTTAATAATACATGACGTATAGTTTTTTCACTGCACAACGCATAGCCAAAACCTTGCCCGTCCAACAGATAATCTGAAGTCTAAGAATTTCAGGATGCCGATTCAGAGGCAATCGTCCATCGGAAAACCGGATACCCGCTTATTCAAAGCGGAAAATCGAGTGTTGCTCTAACAAGGGAAACGGGTCAAAGTGTCAGGTTTGTCATTTCCGGAAATTCACGTCCGGATATTCGGGATCCATCACATCACCATGTCTGGCATACACGACCGCCTGCCCCGTCAGGGGCTTCTGCTGCTCGCGGCGATCTCTCTCTTCTGGGGCCTCAACTGGCCGATCATGAAGACGGTGTTGTCCGAAGTGCCCCCACTCTACTTTCGCGCCAGTTGTCTGCTGTTCGGCGGGGCGGGCATGCTGGCGCTTGCCCGTGTCAGCGGCATCAGCATTGCTGTTCCTCAAAATTGCTGGGGCCGGGTGCTGTTGCTTTCACTGTTCAATATCATCGGCTGGAACGTGCTGATCGTCTATGGCGTTTCGCTGCTGCCCTCGGGGCGTGCGGCACTGCTGGGGTATACCATGCCACTGTGGGGTGTCATCCTGTCTGTCTGGATCCTTGGCGAACGGGTCGCCCTCCGGCATTTCCTCGGATTGCTTCTCGGGCTGGCCGGGATAGTGGCGCTCATGGGCGGCAGTCTGGATGGGATGCGGCAAGCGCCGGTCGGAGTCGCCTGCATGATTCTGGCCG
>CAIVZW010000847.1 GCA_903910495.1 uncultured beta proteobacterium | reverse complement strand
CCCTTGCCTTTCACCTCGCCGCAATCGACGGTGAACGGCGGAGCCGCATCGGGCCGGCCGAGCGGCACCATGTCTGCCGTAAACACCGCCGTCGCCCGGACCTGTTGGTCGATCTGGCCTTGCGGGGAAAACTGGCGCACGCCGGCGGCATGTGCCACGCCACAAAACAGCATCGCGGCAGAAAGCCCGTTGAACAGGCGAATGGCGGATTGAAAATGCGTAACCGGCATGGCGACCCCTGCATGACAAGTGGCTGACACCTGATTATAGACCTGCTATAGGCTTGTATTCAGTGCAGAAAAGGAAGTTGCATCAGTTTTTATTGTCCCACGATCCTCTGCTGTATCGGAACTGTGCGTTTGGGCCGATTCGAGTATGTCAGCCACAGGGAACCTCTGCCAGCCGGCGGGTGTCCTCATGATGGCAAACCCCGACGCCTTCGATTACGATAGCGCTAGTTAGAGCAAAGGAGTCCGAAATGATCACCACCCCACTGGAAGAAATTGAAGCAATGGCGCTCCAGTTACCTGCGGCTGACCGCAGCCACCTGACGCAACGACTGCTGGCCAGCCTGTCCGAGGACGACGAAATCCTTGCTGCATGGGTGGAAGAAGCCGAGCGGCGGGCTGCCGCGTACGAGCGCGGCGAAATCGTAGCCATCGACTTCGATGATGCAATCGCCCAGGCCCGTGCCCGAATTGCCAGCCGCCACGCGGCATGAAAATCGTTTTCCTGAAAGCCGCGCAGACCGAATTCGACGACGCCGTCGATTACTACGCCGAACACGCCAGCATACGAGTTGCCGAGGCGTTTATCCTAGACATTGAGCATTCGCGCCAACGCCTTGTCGAGCGCCCGGAAATTGGCACACCGATTTCCAGGCAACTGCGCATTCTGCATTTGCGGCATTTCCCGTACTCAATCATTTACCGGCTTTCCGCCGATATCCTCACCATCCACGCCATCGCCCATCAGCGCCGCCGACCGGGGTATTGGCAAGGACGGCGCTGAACAACACGATCACACGCGCTTGCTTATACGGGTGGCAATCCAACTGTCGTTTCGTGTTATGTGCTATTCATGTCGAATTGAAGCAACAGATTTCAAAGCTTCATTTCACGGCAACTCCGACCACCCATCTGGCAAACATCAGCACAAGAATCAACCACACGGCAACGAAAACGACGGCGGTGACATAGCTCACTGGCTTCTTCGCCACATGAGCCGCTTTCTCTCGTGCGGCCTCGACAACACTTAGCGGGGAGAACCGGACAACCAGCGCAATACCGAGCGGAATGAGCAACAGATCATCAAGGTAACCGATGAGCGGGATGAAATCCGGGATGAGATCAATCGGACTCAGGGCATAGGCGGCGATCAGCAGCGCCAGAAGGCGCACGAACAAGGGAGTGCGCGGATCGCGCGCGACGAAATAAACCGTCAGCGTGTGCTGTTTGAGTTTCGCGGCCCAGTCCTTCATCGACATACAGCCATCATGCCGCGAGGAAACGCCTTGAGCAAGGCCTGTTCCGGGCATAAAAAAAGGCACCGCCGAAGCGATGCCTTTTTGCCGGGGCAGAAACTGCTGATCAGTAACCGGCGCCCTTGATCGACTTTAGACCCTTGTAGATGGCCTTGGCAGCGAGTTGCTCTTCGATACGAATCAACTGGTTGTACTTGCAGATGCGGTCGGTACGCGACAGCGAACCGGTCTTGATCTGGCCGGCACCGGTACCGACGGCGAGGTCGGCAATGAAGGAGTCTTCCGTCTCACCCGAGCGGTGCGAGGAGATCACGCCATAACCGGCCTTCTGCGCCATCTTGATGGCATCCAGGGTTTCAGTCACGGTGCCGATCTGGTTG
>CAIVZW010000846.1 GCA_903910495.1 uncultured beta proteobacterium | reverse complement strand
TGCCGGCTTCGCCAAGAGCGTGGCCAACTTCCGGTATCACGTCCAACAGGAGCACTATCTGGCAGGCACCTTTGCTGATCGGTTCGTATTTATCGGCGTGCATGCGCTGCAGTTTGTAGTTGACTCCCGTATTTTCTTCGCAGACAATGCGAATCATTCTCAACAACGGGATTCCACAATGACCATCTCGACCTTTAAAGCAACGCTGGTTGTCGTGCCGCTCATGCCCGAGCAGCCGCCCAGCATTGATAGCCGCCAGCTATTTCGCAATCACCGCCTAGTGCAGATTGAACACGCCGGCCAGCACTACCAGTTACGCCTTACCCGTGAAAACAAGCTGATCCTGACCAAGTAGTTATTAGCGTAGCAAATACTTTTATTCCGTTTTCTTTTTCGTCTCAAGCCAGCCAGCCTATGGGCCAGCCAGCCAGAGCATTTTTCTGGAGCTGCTCATGCTTTGCACAAAAAATCTGGCCGCTGCAGCGGTTTTCTCCCTCTTCTGCCTGAACTCGGCCCTCGCCCTCGAATACCCAATTGGCGTTCCGCAGCAAAAAGCCGGCATGGAAATCGCCGCCGTCTATCTGCAAGCCGTCGAAATGGAACCGGAAGGCATGATGAAGAAGGTGTCGGAATCCGACATCCACATCGAAGCCGACATTCACGCGCTGGCCAACAACCCGAACGGTTTCGAGGAAGGTGCCTGGATTCCCTACCTCGTCGTTAAATTCGAGGTGGCCAAGGTCGGTGCCGATTACAAGGTGGCCGGCGAATTCATGCCGATGGTGGCCAACGACGGACCGCATTACGGCGACAACATCAAGCTGGCCGGCCCTGGCAAATACAAGGTGAAGTACACCATCCTGCCGCCGTCCGAAAACAAGCACGCCCACTTTGGCCGCCATACCGACCGCGCCACTGGCGTTCGCCCGTGGTTCAAGCCGTTTGAAGTCGACTATGAATTCACCTACGTTGGCATCGGCAAAAAAGGCGGTTACTAATCATGCTACTCGCCAAACTGAGCGCGGCCCTGCTGGCTGCAGGACTAGCGTTGCCGGCCCTCGCCGCCGACACTGCCGTGCTGGAAAAACTCGCCGCCCGCCTGGAAAAGCTGGAAGCGCGCAACAGCGAACTGGAGAAGGAAGTCAAAGCGCTGAAGGGCGAAAACGACAAGATTTCTCAGGGGCTGGACAGCGAACGCATCTCGCAGTACGAGCCGGAGCTGACTTCGCGCCTGAAAGCCGTTGAAAAAGACGCGCTGGAAATGAAGAAAGCCGCGAAGATCGCCGAAAAATTCGACGGCATCGTGGTCGGCGCCGCGCTGACCACGGTCGCCCAACGGGCTTCCGGTCTGCCACCTGGTACCGCCGATGCCGGCAGCCAGCTCAATTACCGCGCCGACGTGACGGTCGAATTGCCGCTGGCAGCGATCGGCGACATCGAGCATAAGGTTTTTGGCCATCTCCGCCTGGGGCAAGGCCAGGGCCTGAACAGCCCGCTGGCCAATCTCGGCCATTTCGCCAGCGCGCCGAACGCGGTGGCTTTCCGCGCCAGCGGCGCCAACCCGGACGACTCGGTGGCCATTCTCGGCCAAGCCTGGTATCAGGCGGCGATTCCGCTCCCGTTCGGCGGCTTCAAACCTTACGCGCGGGAGAAGCTGGAGCTGACCTTCGGCAAGATCGACCTCTTCGGCTTTTTCGATCATAACAGCGCTGCCGGCGACGAGGCGAAGCAGTTTCTCAATTCCGTCTTTGTGCATAACCCGCTGCTTGATGCCGGCGGTGAAGTCGGCGTCGACGCCAACGGTTTCCAGCCGGGCTTTATAGCGGCCTATGTCAATACGACGAACAAGGCCGAGCCGTGGCGTTTGTCGCTCGGCGTCTTTGGCGCTGGCGATAAGGGATCGAACTACCAGAAGAGTCTGTCTTCGCCGCTGCTCATGCTGCAGGCCGAACAGCAGTTGAAGCTGTTCGGCGGCTTGAGCGGCAATTACCGCGCTTTTCTCTGGAACCGCAGCCAGGTCAGCGAACTGGATGGCGTCAGCAGCAGCCGACACAGCGGGATCGGCGTTTCCGTCGATCAGCGCGTCGGCGATGGCGTCAATGTTTTTGGCCGTTACGGCCAGCTCATCAAGGGCGAACTGCCTTTCGACAAGGCGCTGTCGGTCGGCGCGGAGTTCAACGGCAGCTATTGGGGGCGAGGCGGCGACGTGATCGGCATCGGTGGCAGTTGGCTGAAGTCGAGCCGCGCTTACCGCAACGTCGGCGGCTCTGCCCATCTCGATGGCGACGCCAGCGCTGACCAATTCGCCGATTTCAGCTTCACGCCGAACGGCGCCGAGAAGGTCGCGGAGATCTACTACCGCTACCGCGTTTCGCCGCAGTTCGAGATCACGCCGGACTTTCAGTGGATCGCGCGCGGCGGCGCCAACCCGGAGGCCGCCGCCGTCAAGGTCATCGGCCTGCGCGCCAACATCGCTTATTAAGGAATTTTCATGAAATACGCTCTCCATTCTGCGGCTTGCGGCCTGCTGATGGCCGCATCGATGGCGTCGACCGTCGCCTTGGCCGACGATCTGCCGACCTTCCTGCTGGTGATAAAAGACGGTCGCCTCTTTCCGGAAACGCTGGAAGTGCC
>CAIVZW010000845.1 GCA_903910495.1 uncultured beta proteobacterium | reverse complement strand
GGTAAAAACCCGCTCATGGTTCGACAGGCTCACCACGAACGGGTTTTTTAGCTATAACCCGAAGGGTGAAACACCCGTTCGCCCTGAGCAGCCCGCATAGCGGGTGTGTTTCCCAGGAGGATTTGAGCCCAAGGCCCCGTTGCCTTCGGGGCATCGAAGGGTACGTTGTCTTGCAACTGCGGTTTTTAGGATCAATGGCGCACCGCGGTCTGGCCATGTACGAGCATCGGCAAGCAGCATAATAAAGTCGTGCATGTTATGCGGCACCTGCCCGTTTATTCTTCGACACACTTTGTTGTTGCAGTTCCAACCGCTCACTATTAGTCAGTATCATGGCGCCCTCCAAGGGCACCATGACAGTAACGATGATTACGTTAAACTTTACTAATGGGCAACTCCGGCAGACGCAATCACCGGGACGACTTCTGGCAAGCCATGTCGTGCCGCATACTGGCGCAGGTCGTTTACGTGGACGACGGCTTCGCAAAGTGCAGTTCCAACAGGGTAGTGGTGAGGAGCCAGTGTCAGGGGATCTTTGACGCGCAGGTCGCCAAGTTCCACGGCGCGCGACAGCTTGTCGCTAATCTTGCTGTGGGTAACTGCGTAATCCGAACGAATGCCGTCGGAGTCCGGTTGCGCACACATTGCGTTGGCGAAGAGGTGAGTTATGACGTCAAATTTGATATAACCCGTCCGGGACGGCAAAGCGATCGTATCCATATTATTCTCCATCAAAACTTGTCCATCTCGGGTGGCCCCACCAGGCTACTGAAGACGCTCTAGATTTGTCCCATTGCGGCCGGAATATTCCCGGCCGCAATTTGAATCAACGGAGGTGGTTTAGACGATACCCTGAGCGATCATGGCTTCTGCCAGCTTGACGAAGCCCGAGATGTTGGCGCCATGCAGATAGCTGACCGTGCCATCCGAACGACGGCCGTGCAACAGGCACTCCTCATGAATCTTGTGCATGATGGTATGCAACCGGGAATCGACCTCTTCGCGCGTCCATGACAGACGCATTGCATTCTGGCTCATTTCCAGGCCGGATGTGGCGACACCTCCGGCATTACTGGCCTTGCCCGGAGCGAAAAGCACCTTGTTGTTTTCGAACAGTTTGGTGGCCTCGATCGTACTCGGCATGTTGGCGCCTTCGCAGACGGCGATAACGCCATTCTTGATCAGGGTGGCCGCATCGCATTCATCGATTTCGTTCTGTGTAGCACAGGGAAGAGCGAGATCGACGGGAACTGCCCACGGACGGATGCCCGGGTGGTATTCGGCGCCAATTCTCTTGGCATACTCGCTGATGCGGCCGTATTCGACATTTTTGATGTGCATCATTTGTGCCAGCTTCTCGGTAGTGAAGCCCTTTTCGTCGATGACCGTACCATTCGAATCAGAGACTGTGACGACCTTGGCTCCCAGCGATAACGCCTTTTCGATGGCGTACTGTGCGACGTTGCCGGAACCGGAGACGGAAATGCGCAGGCCGTCAAAGCCGCGACCCCGCTGCAGGAGCATTTCCTGGGCGAAATAGACAGCGCCGTAACCGGTCGCTTCCGGCCGGATCAACGAACCG
>CAIVZW010000844.1 GCA_903910495.1 uncultured beta proteobacterium | reverse complement strand
CGGGCGCGATTAGCGGCTGCAAACGGAGTTGGAAAAGATTTAAAAACCGGCGGCTCGTGCTGCCATAGAATACTTTACTCGCTTGACACGGGCCGGCTAATGGGTGTCCCCCAAGAGGATTTGAGCCCAAGGCCCCGTTGCCTGCGGGGCGTCGAACCATGAGCGGGTTTTTACCTGTCCAACTGAGTTTTTTAGGTTTATTACACTTGCGGCAGTCTGAACATGATCTGCCACCATAGGCCACTCAAGATTCAGCCGTGTCCTATATAGAGAACAGATTTTCAATTAGGAACTACAAACATATACCCTGAGGTGATGTGCCATGTCGAGCGAAAACAGATTTGTTGGTCGGGTTGCGCTAATTACAGGCGGCGCAAAAGGAATTGGGAAAGCAGTAGCCGTGCGACTAAAAAGCGAAGGGGCGATCGTCTGCGTTTGCGGACGCGACGATGATGCCCTGGAAGAAATGGCGCGTGAAGGTTTTCATGCATTCAAGACGGATGTCTCGGATGCCAAGCAAATAGTCGAACTGATAGGAACATTGCGAAGTCGTTTCGGGACCATTGATATCTGCGTCAACAATGCTGCCATCTATCCACAGGTAAAACTGCTCGACATGACAGAGAATGACTGGGACACGACGATGCAAATTAATCTCAAATCAGTGTTCCTGCTGAGCAGGGAAACCGCAGTGTGCATGATCGAAACGAAAACACGGGGAGTCATTCTGAATGCGGCTTCTTTTGCTGCCTTGATTCCTTCCGCAGGAAGTGCCGCCTATGCTGCTTCCAAAGCAGCGGTTTACAGCCTGACTCGGTCCTTCGCAGCAGAACTTGCACCTTACGGAATACGGGTGAACGGCTACATTCCTGGTGTCATAGAGACTCCGCTTACGCAATCAGTCATCAAAGCCAAAGCTGCGGCCCTTACTGCTCAGATTGCGATGCAGCGCATTGGAAGTCCTGACGAGGCCGCGAATGCTGTCGTTTTTCTGGCTTCTGACGAAGCCTCATACATCACTGGAACTTTTCTGGAAATATCTGGCGGCAAGTTGTGCGTCCAGAATCCAGCGGCGGCCTGGTCGTAAAGGCCATGCGCTTCCTCTCAGCGGTCTATTGCCGCATGACACCACCAGATACTACGTTTTTTAACTTAAGAATCCTGACAGAGGGATTGAGATTGACGAACCAATGAATTCGCACACATCCGAATTTCTCTCTCGCTACGATTTCTCTGTTAAAAAGGGCCTAATGGCTGGAATGCGAAAAGTTGTAGCCACACCAGCAGCAAACCCAGGATGAGCGGTCAGGCCGAGCACTTACCCGTGACCTGACGGCTCGTGATGGTCGCTTAACTTTGAAACTCACCGTTGAGCCGTTCGTAAGACGAATGACCGCAGTTGATAGCGGACCTACAGTTTTCCGGGGCTACCGGCTCGACCCGACCCACTCCGGACGGGGGAGAAAAATGGAAGTGGTCGTTGACTGAAGGGGCCGCGAAATCGAAAACGGCCCGTCAACTTGGAAATTCACTTTTCCAGCCATCGATTGATGGCGTGTTGTCCTACATGGAATTACGTTTTCCCCTACACGAAATTCAGTGATTTGCTGACACTCGTGGTTCCAGCGCTAAAGTAGGATGTCCCAATCTCAGGGTTTCGCAAAGTGTGTGCCTTCGATGTGATTTTCGCCGAGACTTGGCTGTTGTGCACACAGGTGAAGTGGCCCACTGAGTCAAGACAGTAATGCTGAACATCCGACTCGAACCATCAGAAAGACGACGAAGTTTCTTCACGCAATTCGGAACAACCCTATCCATGCACTGCACAATTCGTACCGCGAGTGGAAAAACTCTCTTTGGGACAACCCGGTTTTTTCTTTTGTGCGTCGGCATCTATGCCCTGTATCTGATCAGCTCGTATAGCTATCTCCTGTTTCATTCACGGGTAGAAATACTAGGCATCATCTTGTTGGGTGGCATATTTGTTTTGGCCTGGCATGGCGGCCATCCCGATCCTGGCCCTGACCGCCAATGCCTTCGATGAAGATCGCGATGCGTGCCTGGCCGCCGGCATGAACGATCATATCGGCAAACCAGTGGAACCGGAGGCTCTCTACGCCACCTTGTGCCATTGGTTGCATAAAACCTGAACGGCAATCCAAAGTGCAGATTGAACTAAAACATAAGCACAAGTTTTTCATCGCTCTGGGTACGTGCCTATTTGTTGTTTCTTGTGTTATTGGCTACCTGATCTGGATGGACTACCAGCAGGCGATACGCACCGCGCAGGCAAAAACAAGCGACTATGCGGCAATTCTCGAAGCCCGGTTGGATTCCTCGCTGCGCCGTGCCGACGCTAGCTTGAAGAGTCTGGCAGGCTCGCTGCCCGTTGCCGCGTTGAGCAAACAGTCCGTACCCGAATACGCCAGTGGGTTAAACGCCGTTCTGGACAGCTTCGTTGTCGATTTTCCGGAACTGGCTGGCCTGCGGGTTTTCGATAACAAGGGTGATCAGTTGTACTCCTCAGACAGGGCAAACACGCCGCTTGGCAAAATCGGAGACCGCGATTACTTTCTTCGTCTGCGCGACTACCCGCAGGACGATCGGGTGTTTTCAGAGGTCAACATTTCGCGCACTACGGGCCGGCCAACCCTGGTTTTTGCCCAGGCATTGAGGACTAAGCAGGGTACCTTCCTCGGCGTCGTGATCGCTTCCGTCGAACTTTTCTATTTCCAGAAACTATTTCAGTCACTGGACATTGGAGCGCAGGGGGTCATCGCAATTTACCGGGCTGACAATTTCAGTCGGGTTGTTCGCTGGCCGGTGGGCGACAACAAGTTGAATACGCAACTGTCGCCGAACAATCCGATACGTAGGCTGTTGGCCGACGGCAACAAGACGGCAACGGTCACTTTTAGCGCTGATTCTGACCATACGGTGCGCATTTACGGATTACACGGGCTTGATCGCTATCCGTTTTTCTTGTCGGTAGGCATCGCCTCCGAAGAGGCTCTGGCCGAGTGGCGAACCCGCACCGTGTGGGTTGGACTGAGCACCTTATTGCTGATGGTGATGCTGTATGCTCTGCTCATCGTTCTATGGCGCGCCGAAGCCAGAAAGACGCAGTCACTCATGGCCCTTGCAGCAAGCCAACAGCGCTCGCGCCTGCTGTTTGAGCTGGCCCCCGAGGGAGTATCGATCATGTCAAACGAGGGCAGACTGCTAGAGGTCAATGTGTCATTTGCAAAAATGCATGGTTACACCCCGGCAGAGTTGTTGGCCATGAGCGTGGAGGATCTGGATACGCCTGAATCACGTCAAGACTTAGCCCAAAGATTGCAGCGTATCCTTTCCGGGGAATATTTGACGTTCGAGGTCAATCACCATCACAAGGACGGCCACGTCTTTCCGCTGGAGGTGAGTTCAAGTCTGATAGTTGTACAAGGCCAAATTCTGATTCAGTCGTTCCATCGCGACATCAGTGAACGCAGACGGGCCGAGGAGGAACTGGGGCAGCACCGTGATCACCTTGAAGAACTTGTCTTTGCCCGCACCACCGAACTGGCCCATGCCCGCGACGCCGCCGAAGCCGCCAACCGTGCCAAGAGCGTCTTCCTCGCCACCATGAGCCACGAACTGCGTACGCCGATGAGTGGCGTCATGGGCATGATCGATTTGGTGTTGCGCCGTGCCACCGATCCCCAGCAGATCGACTGGCTCAACAAGAGCAAGCGTTCCTCGAAGCATCTGCTTGATGTCATCAACGACTTCCTCGACCTCTCCCAGATTGAATCCGGGCGGATGACGCTCGAAGAGAAGAACTTCTCCCTCACGCAAGTCCTTGCAGACGTCTTGCAGATGCACAGTGAGGCG
>CAIVZW010000843.1 GCA_903910495.1 uncultured beta proteobacterium | reverse complement strand
TTGCAGGCCACCGGAACGTTCCATACCACGGCGAGCCGGAGCAATGCCTTGACGTCGGGATCGTGCGGCTGGGGTTCCAGGGGATCCCAGAAGAACAGGATGAAATCGATAACCCCTTCGGCGATCTTCGCCCCGATCTGCTGATCGCCGCCCAGCGGACCGCTTTGGAGTTTGAGCACTTCGATACCCAGCACTTTTTCAAGCAGCGTTCCGGTGGTTCCCGTGGCGCACAGTTCGTGCTGGATCAGCAGATTACGATTGAATTTCGCCCACTCCATGAGATCCTTTTTCTTGTGGTCGTGAGCCACAAGCGCGATCCGTTTGCGAGGGGGTACCGGCAAGGCAATACTCGACATAAGATTCTCCTTCAAACCCAGTCTACCCTACTTGTGTGACAAGACGGTTACAGGCGCAACAGGACCAAAACAGCGATTTGATCCAAGTGGAGCGATAGAACGGGAGCTTCTTGGGTATACTTCGCCCCTTGAGTTTTTGCAGTCGGAAGAATACCTGATGAACAGCAGCCCCTTTCCCCCCGAAATCCTGCGCGATGTCGCCAAACGGCGCACCTTTGCCATCATCTCGCACCCGGACGCGGGCAAGACAACGCTGACCGAAAAACTGCTGCTCTTCGGTGGCGCGATCCAGCTTGCAGGGACGGTCAAGAGCCGCAAAAGCGCGCGCCATGCCACCTCCGACTGGATGGAAGTCGAGAAGCAGCGCGGCATTTCGGTTACCAGTTCAGTGATGCAGTTCGAGTATCAGGGGCATACGGTCAATCTGCTCGATACGCCCGGCCACGAGGATTTTTCGGAAGACACCTACCGCGTGCTGACCGCCGTCGACGCCGCCGTGATGGTGATCGACGCGGCCAAGGGCGTCGAAGCGCAGACGATCAAGCTGCTCAACGTCTGCCGCATGCGCGACACGCCGATCATCACCTTCGTCAACAAGCTCGACCGCGAAGTGCGCGAACCCTTCGAACTGCTCGAAGAGATCGAATCGGTGCTGAACATCGAATGCGCGCCGATCACCTGGCCGATCGGCATGGGCAAGACCTTTCGCGGCGTCTATCACCTGACCAACGACAGCCTGCTGCGCTTTTCCCCCGGTGAAGAACGCCGCACCGAGGCCGAACAGATCGACGGCATCAACAACACTATCCTTGATGAGCAGTTTCCGCTCGAAGTCGGCAAACTGCGCGAGGATGTCGACCTGATCCAGAGCGCCAGCAGTCCGTTCAATCTCGTCGATTTTCTCGCCGGACAGCAGACACCGGTCTTCTTCGGCTCCGGGATCAACAACTTCGGCGTACAGGAAATTCTGCAGGCCCTACTCGACTGGGCACCGCCACCGCAGGAGCGCGATGGCGGCTCACGCCGGGTGCAACCCGCAGAACCAGCCTTTACCGGTTTCGTGTTCAAGATCCAGGCCAACATGGACCCCAAGCATCGCGACCGCATCGCCTTTTTCCGCGTCTGTTCGGGCCGTTACAGTTCGGGCATGAAGGTCAGACACATCCGCATGGACCGCGAAATGAAGCTGGCCAATGCACTGACCTTCATGGCCAACGAGCGCGTGCTGATGGAAGACGCCGTCGCCGGCGACATCATCGGCATCCACAACCACGGCCAGTTGCACATCGGCGATACGCTCTCCGAAGGCGAAACACTGGCCTTCAAGGGTATTCCCTACTTTTCGCCCGAACTGTTCCGCGTCGCCCGCCTGCGCGACCCGCTGAAGAGCAAGCAGTTGCAGAAGGGCCTGCAGGAACTCGGCGAGGAAGGTGCGATCCAGGTCTTTGAAAACCTAGCCAGCGGCGCCTTGCTGCTCGGCGCCGTCGGGACGCTGCAATTCGAGGTCGTCGCCCAGCGTTTGCAGACCGAATACAAGGTCGACGCCATCTTTGAACCGGCGGACATACATACGGCCCGCTGGATCACTTTCCCCGACGACCTGACGCGCCGCAACTTCGAGCGGGAGCAGCAACATCGCATGGCCAGGGACGTCGACGGCAACCTGGTCTATCTGGCCAGTACGCGCTACAACCTCGATGTGACGCGCGAAAAGTGGACCAAGGTCGGCTTCCACGATTCCCGCGAACACGGGCAGAAAATGGACTGAAGACCTGCCGGCTACGGCATCGAACCATGACAAACATCTATTTCTTCGACATCGACAATACGCTGCTGGATCATGAAACCCTCAGCATCCCGGCCTCCGCCCTCGCCGCCATCGCCGGACTCAGGCGTGCCGGGCATACAGTAGTTGTCGCCACCGGCCGCAGTTACGACCACGCCAGGCCCTTCGCCGATCAGGTTCATCCGGATTATGTGATCACCCAGAACGGCGCCCGCATCCTGAAAGACGGTCAGGAAGTTCTGTCCATCCCGCTGGCCCGCCAGCCGCTCGTTGACCTGTTCGACTGGATGCACGCGCAAAACCATCCCTTCGGCGCCAACGACGGAGAAACAGGCTATCTCAGCACCCCCGCCCGCTGCGCCGTGGAAGCCTTGAACTCGGTACACATGCCGTTCCAGAGCGACGACAAATTTTATCTGCGGCGTGATACCTATCAGGGCTGGCTTTTCTATGATGAAAGTCTGGACGCCAGCCTGATGCCGGAAATTCTTGAGCGTTACCCCGATTTTGATCTGGTCCGCTGGCACCGGACAGCCGTTGACGTGATGCCCAAGGCGGTCAACAAATGGACCGGCTGCCAGTGGGTCATGGCACAGACCGGTTTCCAGGCGCATCAGGCGATTGCTTTCGGCGACGGCCTGAATGACATCGAAATGCTGCAGGGCGTCGGGCTGGGTATCGCCATGGATAACGGCCACCCCGAACTGAAAGCCATCGCCAATCGCATCGCTCCGGCGCTGCATCTGGATGGCATTGCCGCCATGCTTGATGAGTTGGCCCGGATAAAGGAAGATGGTCACGCCAATCCTCCAGTTCTGCATAATGCCTAGCTGAACTATAGCGCCTGACTGATCTTCGAGGTCGCCCCCATGATCTATACCTTCACCCTCCTGCTCATCTTTCAACTTGTCGGTGAACTGCTGGTTCGCGCGCTTGCACTGCCGATCCCGGGTCCGGTGATCGGGATGGCCCTGCTCTTCCTGACCCTGCTCGCCAGAGGCCGGGTCGGCGACGAGTTGAGAAGCGGGACCGGATCGCTGCTGCAACATCTGTCACTGCTTTTTGTCCCGGCCGGTGCCGGCGTCATGTTGCATCTGCAGCGTGTCGCCGACGAATGGCTGCCGATCACCGTCGCACTCGTCGTCAGCACCTTTGCCGGGATGGCCGTCACCGCACTGGTACTCAGGACGATAACGGACAGGCACGCGGGGGAAAGAAAGCCATGAAGACTATGGTTCTGAGCGAGACCTGGGTTTATCTCGCCGCCTCACCTCTGCTCGGCCTGACGCTGACACTGCTCGCCTACCAGTTTGCCTTCTGGCTGTTCAAGCGCAGCGGGCAACGCGCCTGGGCAAATCCGGTGCTCATCGCCATTTTCATCATCACGCTTTTTTTATCGGCAACGCAAACTCCCTACGCGCGCTACTTCGAAGGCGCACAGTTCGTCCACTTCCTGCTCGGACCAGCCACCGTGGCGCTCGCCGTACCCCTATTTGCCTACTGGAACCGTCTGAAGCGCATGGCCTTTCCGCTTGTTGTCGCCTTGCTCGCCGGGTCCGCGACGGCGGCCTTCTCGGCAATGGCCATTGCCAGAGCCCTGGGTGCATCGCCGGAAACCGTTTTCTCGCTGGCCCCCAAATCGGTGACCACACCCATCGCCATGGGCATCGCCGAACAGATTGGCGGGCTGCCCTCGCTTACCGCCGTACTGGTCGTTCTGACCGGCATCCTCGGAGCCATCAGCTTCCCGGCCCTGTTCCGCACCCTCGGTATCCGCGACCACGCCGCACAGGGCTTCGCCGTTGGCTTGGCCGCGCACGGCCTCGGCACCGCGCGCGCCTTTCTCGTGAGCGAAGAGATGGGCGCTTTTTCGGCGCTGGCCATGGGCCTCAACGGCATACTGACCGCCGTGCTTTTGCCGCTGCTGTTGCACTGAAGAGTATTGAAAAGCGGGGTATCCGCATTTCGGATTGAAAAATGTCTTGGCCGCTTTGCATGGACGGCGATGAGATGCCGCTTTCGCGATGATAGACTGAATGCCTCAGTTCCTAATCTCTGTCCACTGGTGGCAACCTGCTCAGCCCGAACGTTGTTGATACTTCATCGCGCCGTATCGCCAGGACGTCAGGTCTGCGCCGCCGGAATCCGTTTTTGCTTCAGTTCAAGCAATTCGTTCAGCACTAGTGCGCTGATCACCAGAGCGCCGCCGATCACAGTGCCCGAAGACGGGCTTTCTCCGCCCCAGAGCCACGTCCAGGTGACACCGAACAGCACTTCGAGCAAGCCGAGCAGGGCAATTTCAGCGGCCGGCAATTCGCGGGTCAGCCGCACCGCCAGAAGGCAGGGAATCGCCAGTTGGACGACACCGAGCAGCGCCAGCAGCCCCATGTCGTGGCCGGAAGCCTGCAGGGGATAGGCCAGCGGCAGGGTCGCCAGCGCTGAAAGCGTGGCGCCGATCAGCACCGCTGGCAGCATATCCAGGCGATCCTCCACGGCAAGCCCCGCATCGCCATGCGCGACATGCTGCAGCAGCGTCCAGTTGATCGCCGCAGTCAGCGGCACAATGAGCGCCACCAGCGTACCCGTCAGCGACGCCCCGGCCATCGCCTCTTTACCGAACATCCAGGCGATGCCGGCACCTGCCAGCGCGATGGCCAACCAGGTTCGGGCGGGAAGCCGGTGGGCGAGAAACAGCCGGGCAAACAGGGCGGTAATCAGGGGCCCGATGGCCAGGGTCACCAGCACATTGGCTACCGTAGTTTTTGTCATCGCCACCATGAACGAGGTGTACATCACCGCCCAGCACACCCCCGAAACCCACACCGGCCAGCCGGCATGCAGCAGGCCACGCCAGAACGCCGGGCCGCGCATCACGCTCAGGGCCACCATCAAGGCCAGCGCATTGAACAGGCTGCGCCAGAACGTCAGTTCGAAACTCCGCGCGCTGTCGAGATGGCGCGTGACCACGCCGGCGATGCTCCACAGGATTGTGGCCAGGATCATCAGTGCAACTGCGCGTCGGTGCGTCATTTTTCTGCTCGGAAATCAGGTTGGGGAATGGTTACAGAAGAGCTTGATCAAAAACTAGATGCCGTAAACCAGTTGATCGGCTATGAGTTCAAGACCAAGGTCCATGAGTTTCTTTCTGGCCTCCGGAATGTCCTGGACATCGACGACAAAGAAAGCGCTTTCGCCATCATTTACCGTTCGCCCGTAGGCATTCGTGAAGTTCACACCGGCCCGTACGATATCCCTGAGCAGTTCGTCAAGGCCGCCGGGCTGGTCGGCCATTTTGACGACAACGATCTCGCGTAGCGCCGCCGACATTCCGCTTTCGTTCAGCCGCCGATGCGCCAGTTCGGGGTTGGAGACGACAAGATTCAGAATCCCCCATCCGTTGGCCGTATGGTTGAGGTGGATCGAACGGATATTGATCTGCGCTTCCCGCAGCACGGCGGTCACCCTTTCGAGGTGACCCAGTTTGTTCTCAAGAAAAATCGAAACCTGATAGGTCATAGTCGGCCACGCTCAATTATGGTTTGACATCGTTCAAATCGGGACTGGCGGTCAACAATCGAACCTGCTTCCCGGCCAGCGTCAATTCTTGCGCTGATCGATAACCCGCACGGCCTTGCCTTCCGCCTTGGGTATCGACCCTGGTTCAACCAGCTTGATCAACGGACGAACCAGCACCTCGTCGCGGACAAGGTGGGTGATATGCCGCTGCAACCGGTCGAGAAACGCCAGGTCACCCTTGAACCACTCTTTCTTCACCTCAACTTCAATAACCATCTCGTCCTGGTCATCAATCGTGTCCAGGATGATCCGGTAGTCGTCACCGACTTCAGGCAATTTCATCAGGACGCCTTCAATCTGCATCGGGAAGATATTGCAGCCCTTGACGATGAACATATCGTCCGAACGTCCGGAAATGCGGTCCAGCCGGCGGTGGGTGCGCCCGCACCGGCATTCGCCGGGCAGGAAACGCGTCAGATCGCGGGTACGGTAGCGGATGACCGGCATGGCCTGCCGGTCAAGCGTGGTCATCACCAGTTCGCCCACTTCCCCATCGGACACCGGCTGCAGCGTTTCCTGATCGATGATTTCGACCACAAAGGCATCTTCCCAGACGTGCAGACCGTTTTGTTCCGTGCATTCGAAAGCCACGCCCGGACCGTTCATCTCGGACAGACCGAACGAGTTATAGGCCTTGACGCCGAACATCTCTTCAATACGCCGCCGGTGCTCTTCGGTGTGCGGCTCGGCACCAATCACCAGAGTATGCAGTTTGGTATCTTTGCGTGGATCGAATCCCTCTTCCTTGAACACATCGAACAATCGCCCGAGATAACTGGGGATAGCGTGCGCCACGGTGGTTCCGAAATCGCGCATCAATTTGATCTGGCGCGGGCTGTTTCCCGCACCGGCCGGAATGCTCAGACAACCCAGTTTCTCGACGCCATACTGGAACCCGAGACCGCCGGTAAACAATCCATACCCGCAGATATTCTGAAATACATCGGTATCGCGCACGCCGGCGGCAAACAGGGAGCGCGCCATCAGGTTCGCCCAACTGTCCAGATCGTGCCGGTTGTGATAGACGACGGTGGGATTGCCGGTTGTGCCGCTTGAACTGTGCAGCCGGACGACGTCCTTCTTGTCTATCGAAAGGAATCCCCAGGGAAAGTCCTGGCGCAAATCTTCTTTGCTGGTGAAGGGGAGTTCACTAATCTGCTCGATCGACTTCATCCCGGAATCAGCGAAGGCCTTGATTTCCTGGTTTCTTCCGTAGTAGGGAGAATTTGCGGCTTGACGCAGTGTTTTCATTAAGCGTTCGGCCTGAAGCTTCTGCAGATTCTTCCGTTCAAGAATCTCTAACTCTTTTTCCCAATACATAAGTTTTTAATGAATTATTGGTCTTGATCAAGGAATGGATTTGATACCGCCCGGCGCAGTATCCTTGAGCACTCCATCCCCGTCAAATACTCGTTGCGATCTTCGCGTCCTTGATCGAACACTTTTCCATCGGATCAGGTGAAATTGTCTTGACGGTTTCCCGATAATTGCTCGCCTGTTCCCGCAGCCATTGGCAGAAAACCTGCAGGGGCAGGGATTCAACCTTGCTCTCCGGATAAACCAGGTAGTAGCTGCGCTGGCTGTGCAGGACCGCTGAGCACGGGACCACCAGTTCGCCCGTGGCAATCTCGCTCAACACGAAAAAGCGCGGCATCAACGCCACACCGAGTCCGGCCCGGGCCGCTTCAACGAGCATCGCGAATAACTCGTAGCGCGCCCCGCCCATGGCATTTACGTTGCTCAGTCCGGCCACGGCAAACCATTCGCGCCAGGCATCGGGACGCGCCGACTGGTGCAGCAGAGGCATCCGTTCCAGTTCGGCCGGTTCGATCAGGGTTTTTCCGTTCAGCAGTTCCGGGCTGCAGACCGGGATCATTTCCTCACCAAACAGGTATTCGGTCAAGGCGCCCGGCCACACAGGATCGCCATAATGGATGGCGGCATCAAAGGGGGTGTCGTTGAACATGAAGGGTTCGGCACGTGAGGTCAGATCCAGAGTGATGCCCGGGTGTGCCGTATGGAAGTATCCCAGTCGCGGGATCAGCCAGCGTGTGGCAAAAGTGGGGATGACGGCCAGTTCCAGTACGCCGCCGGCACCCCGATGAGCCATCAGCGACAAGGTGTCGTGTTCGATCCGTTTGAGGTTTTCCCTGACTTGCCGGGCGTAAATCTGCCCGGCTTCGGAGAGCGTTACACGCTTCTTGATGCGGTTGAAGAGTTGGACACCGAGCTGGGTTTCAAGCGCAGAGATTTGCCGACAAACCGCGCTTTGCGTCAGGGACAGTTCTTCCGCCGAACGGGTGAAGCTCTGGTGACGCGCCGCCGTCTCGAAAGCAATCAGAAGCTCCGTACCCGGTATCTTTCTTCTCATGATGTTTATTCCGAAATTGCACAATATTATGACTATACAGCATTTGCTGTCTCACCAAAACAGAGTGAGAATCGGACAGATACGGGTATATTATGAAATGCATAGACGCTGGGAACTGACTTCACTGCATCAACTTTGATTTTAACACTCACCGGAACTGCCCTGCAGGTCCGGTGAGTCTTTATGGCCGCAGTATTGATTGTCCGGGATATGAAAGCGAACACTATGTCCAATTTTGAAATCGTGACGCGAGAAGATTTTTCTGACGTTACCTATCTGCTTGAAGTATTCCACCCGCTGATGGCCAAGGCCGCAAAACCGGGGCAGTTTGTCATTGTCATGCTGGACGAACAAGGCGAGCGAATTCCGCTGACCATTGCCGATTTTGACCACGAGAAGGGAACAATCACGCTGGTTATCCAGGCCGTCGGCAAGACCACACGGCAAATGCAGCAGGATTGCCAGGTTGGAACTTCACTGTATGCCATGGTTGGCCCCATGGGCATTCCCAGCAAGGTCAGCCACGCCAAGAAAGTAGTCTGTGTCGGTGGCGGCCTCGGCGTCGCACCGATCTATCCGCAGGCCCGCGCATTCAAGGAAAACGGGGCCTACGTCATCGGTGTTGTCGGCTTTCGCAACAAGGGTCTGGTCTTCTGGGAAGATAAGTTCAGAGCCTGCTGCGACGAATACATCATTTGCACCGATGACGGTTCGGTCGGCATCAAGGGTCTGGTCACGGCCGGCATTACGCAGGCCATTGAAAAGCACCCTGACATCGATGAAGTAGTCGCCATCGGCCCGATGATCATGATGAAGGGCTGTGCCGATACGACACGTCCCTACAAGATCAAGACCATGGTCAGCCTGAATCCTCTAATGGTCGATGGGACCGGAATGTGCGGAGGTTGCCGGGTCAAGATTGGCGATCAGGTCAAGTTCGCCTGCGTCGACGGACCCGATTTTGACGGCCATAAAGTTGACTTCTTTGATCTCATGACGCGCTTGCGCCGCTACACCAAGGAAGAACGAATGGCTCTCGAACACTGGGAAAATGGTTGCCGTCTGCAGAAGGCCATCGACAAGAAAACCGCTTCGGCAATTAAAAATACAACTGCGCACAAATAAGCACAAGCAGGCATTCTCGACAGTCTCGTTAAACGGCAGGTATACATGGCGAAGAAAAAGACAATCCGGACAATCCCGCAGGAACGCACCCCGATGCCGGAGCAGGATCCGGCGGTACGTTCCAAAAATTTTGAGGAAGTCGCATGCGGCTATCACCCGGATGACGCGCTGCGCGAATCCGAGCGTTGCCTGATGTGTCCGGATCAGCCCTGTGTCTCGGGTTGCCCGGTGAATATCAACATCCCCGGCTTCATCCAGAAAATCGGCGAGAAGGACATCCGCGGCGCCTACGATATACTCACTCAAACCAGTCTCCTGCCCGCTATCTGTGGCCGCGTCTGTCCGCAGGAGAACCAGTGCGAAGGCGTGTGCACCGTCGGCGAATCGCTCGAAGCCGTGGCCATTGGCCGGCTTGAACGCTTCGTCGGTGACACGGCGATTCGCGAGGGCTGGACCAATATTCCGTACATCGAAGCCAACTGCTTCAAGGTCGGCATTGTCGGCTCCGGCCCTGCCGGAATAGCCTGTGCGGCGGACATGGCCAAGGCCGGCTGCGACGTGACCGTGTTCGAAGCCTTCCATCAGGCGGGCGGCGTACTCAAATACGGCATCCCCGACTTCCGCCTGCCCAACGAAGTCATCGATGCAGAAATCAACAACCTGAGAAAGCTCGGCGTCAGATTCGAATGCAACACGCTGGTCGGCCGCTTGTTCACCATCGAGCAGATGGTTTCCGAGATGGGCTTTGACACCGTTTTCGTCGGTGTCGGCGCCGGTTACCCGACGATGCTCGGGATTCCGGGAGATTCACTCAACGGGGTACTTTCGGCCAACGAACTGCTCACCCGCTGCAACCTGATGCGCGCCCGCGACTTCCCCAACTTCGACACCCCGCAGCCGATGGGCAAGCGCGTAGCCGTGGTCGGGGCCGGCAACACGGCGATGGATGCCATGCGCGTTTCCATCCGTCTGGGTGCCGAGAAGGTGTATTGCATCTACCGCCGTTCGCGCAAGGAAGCGCCGGCACGCGCTGAGGAACTCCATCACGCGGAACAGGAAGGTATCGAATTCCACTGGCTGACCAATCCCGTTGCCGTCCTCAACGACGGCGACGGCAATGTCCGCGGCATGCGTTGCGTACGCATGGAACTCGGCGAGCCCGACGAATCCGGTCGCCGCCGCCCGGTTCCTGTTGAAGGCAGCGAGTTCGATTTTGAAGTCGACTTGATCGTCTACGCCATCGGCACCAATGCCAACCCGATCATGGGTCAGACCTCGGGGCTCCGGCTCAACAAGAGGGGTTATATCGACACCGACGCCACGCTGGCCACCTCGCTGGCGGGTGTCTTTGCCGGCGGCGACATCGTTACCGGTGCGGCCACGGTGATCGAGGCCATGGGTGCCGGGCGCAAGGCCGCTGCCGGCATGAAAGCCTACCTCGGCATTCGCGACAGCGACCTGCCCTATGACCATGGCGGCGAGAAGCTGTTCGGCATCGATCTTGGCGAGCGCAATTATGCGCGGGTAAAGATTGCCTGAACGGCCAATCCGGAGTCATTCGTTCACACGCGCAAAGCGACTATGGAACAACCCGATATGAGCTCACAGAAACCCATGAAAAATGCAGGCAAGAGTGTTGCAAAGAATGTTGATAAAAAAGCTGGAAAAACAGCGGCCACCCCACTGAAGGAACACATCGTCGAAATCATCAGTGATTCCGGCGAAGGAGCCCAGCGCTGCGGCCAGTCTCTCGGTTCAATTGCCGCCCGGATGGGCAACGGCATCTGGACGACCGAAATCATCCCGGCCGAGATTCGCCCACCGGCACGCAGCGTGGCCGGGGCCAGCGGCAACCGTATCCGCATCGGCTCGACCTACATCACCAATGGTGGCGACGAGACCGATCTGGTCGTCGCTTTCAACGAACAGGTTCTGCTCGGACGCGTCCGCGCCGGCGAACTCAAACCAGGCTGCATCATCCTGCTCGAAAGCATGTGGCGCAAACACACCGACCTCAATGTCTCGATGGCCTACGTGCAGACGCATGACCGGCTGGTCACCGCCGGCTACCGGGTCTATGAGATCCCGATGGAGCAGGAATGCCTGCGGCTTGTCGCCAATGCGCGACAGGGCAAGAACATGTTCGCTCTGGGCATGCTCTGTTACATCTACAGTTTCGATTTGCAGATGGCCAGAGACCAGATTGCGCTGACCTTTGGCAAGAAAGCCCAGAACATCATTGCCTCTAATGTCATCCTGCTCGAAGCCGGGCACCAATGGGCTGCTGCCAATCTTGACTTCAGCTACAGCATTCCGGCCACCCCGGGTCAGCAGGTACAGATTGCCACCAACGGCAATACCGCGCTGGCGCTCGGCGTCATGGCTTCGGGTATGGAACTGTGCGCGATGTACCCGATCACCCCGGCCACCTCGGCTTCGCACTATCTTTCCGATGTATTCGAGAAAGTTGGCGGCATGGTGCATCAGGCCGAGGACGAAATTGCCGCCTGCGCCTTCGCCATTGGCGCTTCCTATGCCAGCAAATGCACGGTGACCATCACCTCCGGGCCGGGCTACTCGCTCAAGCAGGAAGCTATCGGCCTGGCCGTGATGGCCGAAATTCCGCTGGTCGTGGTCAATGTCCAGCGCGGCGGCCCAAGTACCGGCCAGCCGACCAAGGCCGAACAGGGCGACCTGATGACAGCCATCTTCGGCAGCCACGGCGACGCCCCCAAGGTGGTCATGGCCCCGGCCACCATCGAGGATTGCTTCTACTCGATCATCACCGCGCGCAAGATCGCCGAATCCTTCAATACCGTTGTCGTGGTACTGACCGACGCCGCACTGGCCACCTCGCAACAACCCTTCGCGCGACCGCAATTCAACGAAGCCTGGCTGGCGCCGCCGATTGATCAGAGTGCCATACCCGATGGAGCCAAGCCCTATGACTGGGATGCCACGACTGGCGTTGCCCGCCGCTTCATTCCCGGCCAGCCGGGCGGCATGCACACGGTGACCGGCCTCGCCCACGACCGGCAAAGCCATGTGGCCTACGATCCGGAAATCAACCAGGAAGGCCTGCGCGCGCGCAGCCTGAAAATCGCCGCATTGCAGAAAACGCTGATGCCGCCCGAGGTATTCGGTAACGCCGAAGGCGATCTGCTGGTTGTCGGCTGGGGCAGCAGCAAGGGCGCCATCGAGGAAGCCGTGGAGTTGTTGCGTGCCGAAGGCAAGAAAATCTCCTCGATTCACCTGCGCTTCCTGCAGCCCATGCAGCCGGGAATCAAGGAGATCATGCAGCGCTTCAAGCAGGTCATGACCATTGAAACCAACTGGAGCGACGACCCGGAAGACGAAATAATCGACGAATCGAACCGGCGCTATTCTTCGCTGGCCATCCTGTTGCGCTCGCGTTATCTCGTGGATATCGATTGCTGGAGCGAGGTCAAGGGGCAGCCCATCAAGCCGAGCACCATCTGTCGCGTACTCCTGGCCAAGCTAAAAAAGTAAGGAAAGAAAGCCATGAAATTTTCTGCTACCGAATGCCTGATCGAGTTGTATGAAGAGAAACTCGAACTGGAAGACTATCAGAGCGGCGTGCCACGCTGGTGCAACGGCTGCGGCGATAACGCCATTCTCACCGCCATTCAGCGGCTGTGTCGTGACGAGGGCCTGCGCCCGGAAAAGACCGTGTTCGTCTCGGGTATCGGCTGTTCCAGCCGCTTCCCGCACTACATGAAGACCTACGGTTTCCACGGCATCCACGGACGCGCTTTCCCCGTCGCCGAAGGCGTCAAGATGGCTCGACCCGACCTCACCGTATTCGTCAACACCGGCGACGGCGACTGTTGCAGTATCGGTGCGGCGCACTGGATTCACGCCATCCGCTACAACATGAACCTGACCGTGTTTCTGCACGACAACCAGATTTACGGCCTGACCAAAAAACAGGCCTCACCGACCTCGCCCATCGGCACTAAAAGTAATACAACGCCGCGCGGCAGTTATCTGGATGCCCTGAACCCCCTGTCCGTGACGCTCGGCGTGGCCAACGCGTCGTTTGTCGCGCAGGCCGTCGACTGGATTCCCGAAAGCCTGTTCGAGATCGTCAAGGCAGCGTATCACCACAAGGGATTCTCTTTCGTGCGCATCCTGCAGCGCTGCCCGGAATGGCTGCCAAAGCTTCATGAAGCGGATATGCAGGAGCCCGACAGCGTTCAACTGCTGTACCACGAGAATGCGCTGCAATTGAGTCCCGGCCTGACCAAGGTTTACAAGAACCAGCTACGGCACGATCCGCTGGATATGAACCGCGCACGCGAAATTGCCTCCAGTACCGATGTGGTTCCGGTTGGCATTCTTTACCAGAATCGGGAAATTCCCTGTTACGAAGACACGCGGAGAAGCACTGTTCTGCGTACCACCGATACCGTAAGAAAAGGCTTTGAAGCCGAGCTCGACAAATACTCGGTCTGATTTGCGAAATTCTGAACTGAACGCAGTGGCGGCCTCGAACGGGGCCTGTTCCTATAAACAGCATTCCGCTTCGCTGGGAAACGGAAT
>CAIVZW010000842.1 GCA_903910495.1 uncultured beta proteobacterium | reverse complement strand
TTGGCCATTCCTTGGGCAATGCGGGGAGCAGATCAATCTCAATGTTGATTCCTGAGGATTGAAGTTCCATCTCGTCAGGCCGGACATGGCTTTGCAGAAGCATCGTGTTGACAATCTGCGGAATGCCGCCATTGCCGTCTGTATTAAAGATGTCGCCGTTCGGTTCATGCGATGTGATCAGGCTCGAGGTCATCGATTGTTTAACCGCCATCACCTTCAATCGTCCGTAAGCCTCCTCTTCCATGCCAAGAAACGCCGCCGCCACTCCGCACTGTATTCGGCCAAAAGACGATTGTTCTCCTTCCCTGTCGCCATCGCTTCCGGCGATTTTGGCGCGGACACTTGCCTGAGCCGCTTTGCGAAGCACGGTATTGGTCTCGAAGAGCGGGTCGAAGCTCTGGTAACAGGGGTAAAGCTGCGAGTGGTGACGGTGTCCCGGCTCGAGTCGGCCGTCGGGCCACTCTGCGAGTTCACCGTTTGCATTGATCGGGTAAGGTGGCAGTTTTGCCAGCATTACCTGCCATTTAGCCGAATCGCCATCACCGGCCGCAATGAGTTTTGTCAGCATCTCGCGGGCAACGGCGATATCCATCGTGGCGTTGATGCCGCAACCGGTTTCAGGATTGTACGACGGAATGAACTCGACATGGCCATCCTTATCGGTCGCTGTGAGGAAATCCTCGTAGAAGGTTGCAATCTCTCTGAGCAGCGGCAGGCACCGTTTCACGAGAAAATCTTTATCGCCGGTGTAGTCGGCGTAATCGGTAAAGAAACTTGCCAGCCAGCCGCATCCTGCAGTCCAGAACACGCCCGGAAAATTGCCCCAGTGCAGTTCGAGCGCCGTGTTAGAGGCGCGGGTGTTGGTGAACACGCCACGGCATCCGTAAATCCGTTTCGCGTTGAGACGCCACTCGGGATAGAAACTCTCCATCAGCCGGAAATATCCCTCCATCAGCTCGGACAGGTTCGCGCTGCACGCCGACGCCATTGCTGCCTGGACGTTGGTATCGAGGGTGAAATCGCCAGACCAGGCCGGTTTCCACGAGCCGGTCCAGATTCCCTGCAGGTTAGGCAACAGTTCCCCTGCCGAGCAGATTAACATATAGCGACCCGCATCATACATTTTCTCCATCAATGCCGGGGGCAAATATTTTTTGGTCTTTGCGAGGTTGAGCAGTTCCTCAGTTGTCTTCGCACGGTCGGCACCGCCGCCGAGGTCTAGCGCCACGCGGTTGAACAGCGCGGCATGTGCCACTGCGTGCGGCGCCAACAATGCCTCATATCCGTCCTGCAGTCCGGCGAGCGACTTCTTCACCTGCGGCAACAGCGCTGCCGCGTCGCCGGCGGTGCGGTAGGCGACGACCGAGCTTTCGGCCAGCGCCGGCTCAGCGTTGAAGATGCCGGGCGTATTGAAATCCGGATTATTCGGCGAGTAGGCCCACGCCTGGCTTTGTTCCTGTGGCAATGGTGTCTTCCACGGCACGATGCGAATGAGCAACAGACGGTCGCAGCCTTTATCCCGGCTGATAATGCGAACCGCTGCGTCGTAGCCGCCTTTGCCCTTCACATACACATTGTGATAGGTCACCCAGTCGGCAGTTGTTTGTTGTTCACTGCGGATCAGGTTGGCGCCTATTTCCGCCGTCCAGCTGCCCGTTTCCGCGGCATTTGATTCCGGTGAGATCCGCGGAAATAACAGTTCGCTCGCAACAGGACCGGTGATTGAAACCACTATCATATTATCAGTGCGCGACACAAACAAACGCCGCCGGAACTCCCCCCGTTTGTCGTGCCAGCGAACGGCAACTTCACCCGTCTGGAAGTTCTCGGTACGGACGTAACCGGTAATCGGGCCATCGGCAGGCTGGCTGATACTGATAAAGAAGCCGGGATGGTATGGATCTGTCGGGATGAGGCCCGGGTAGCCTTGTTCCTTCGCCTTGCCGAGAAAGAATTTCATCGCCTCGTCGTAGTTTTCTTCGCGGATAATCCGGCGCAATTCCGGAACATTGGCGGCGAGGTCTGGCACAATCTCGCGGTTGCCGAGGGGCAGGAAAAGCCGGCAATGGTTGGCCACGAGAACCTCATTATTTGGGGTACCAAACAGCATCGCGCCCATCCGTCCGTTTCCAGTGACAAACGCGTCCTCCCAGCGCTGCGCCGGCAGCTGGCTGACCGAGCCATGTTCCGGCAAAGCGGTGCCAGCCTCGGCTAATGGAAAATGCCTGTCTTGCGTTGCGGCCTTGACGGTGATTGAAATAACAAGAACGGCAAGGCCGGTGATCATGTGATATTTCATTTTGAGGTGTTT
>CAIVZW010000841.1 GCA_903910495.1 uncultured beta proteobacterium | reverse complement strand
TCACCGCCGATGAAGTAGGGCAGGCCGCAGTTGGCAAACGAAACATCGGGACCGCGCTCGATGATCGTGATTTCAGCGTTTTCGCACAGGCGACGGGCGCGGGCGGCGCATGAGGCTCCGGCAGCGACGCCGCCGATGACCAGCAGTTTGAGAGAGGACATGGATTTTCCTTTTGTAGTGGTTACAAACCCGGCGGACTACTCACATCGCGGTCCACAAGAGAATGAATATAATTAAACCATATTATAGTATTTATGGCGAAAGCCAATAAATACTACCCAAAAAAAGATCAGGATAAAGCCAGCCAATGCCAGCATCGGTAGGGTCAAAAAACCAAGCTGCCAGTCAATCACGGTGCAATCCCCGTGTCCGGACAGAACGGAAGCGATGACGTCCGGCAAACTATGAGTTTGCACCATGAAGTCCAATCCGGCACCACAGGTTAGGGCCTTAGTGGTGGCGAGGGATTGCTGAATCTGGATGTGACGTATGGAAACACCGGCTCCGCTTATCGCAGCCAGTCCGATCAACGAAGGCCAGAACCAGATCAGGCGGGTTAGAGGGAGCAAGCTTGCAAACAAGGCTAGTGCTCCGCAGGCCATCAGTCCAATGCGCTGAAAAATACACAAGGGGCATGGCACTACATATTCGTAGTGCTGCATGTAGAGCGCAAACACCACGCCTGTCGCGCAAAATAGGGTGAGTCCTGCGTAGTTCAGTCGTAAAGCTGTTGCCTTATTGCCCTTCAGCCCAAAATTTCCCGTGAAAACTCCCATTTTGATCCCCTCAGTCATCCTGATTTTCTCCGCATGAACCTGGCCTCGGCCCGGGCGATTAACTCGCCGGCACAGATCAGTTCAGCAGAAAGTTGATAAAGATGGCGCCGCTCGCTCAGCAAGTGAGCTCGCAATAATAAGAATTCCGTACAGGGTGCCGGCTTGAGAAAGCGGATCTTCAAATCCGCTGTCATGGCTTCGATGCCATGATCAAAGAGGCAGTGCGTCATTGCTGCATCAAGCAAGGTGCTGATCATTCCGCCGTGCAGGACACCCTGATATCCCTGCCATTTCGGATCCGCCTGAAATAGTGCTTCAACACTATTCCCCTTCGTTCGGAATCGCAGTCCAAGCGAGTCGTACCGGCCGCAAACCATACAATTGACATGACTGCCTGGAGTTGGCACTGTCGTTGATGGACGTAATTTCCTCAATACTTTTGAGTCCATCAGATTCTTGATTTCAGGCAAGGGCATGACTGCCGCAAAGCAGCCATGCCTGGCGTTTCCTGGGTCTATTTGCCTGCTGGTGTCTTCAAATTGGCAAGACGTGCTTGCAATGCTTGAATTTCCGACTGCAAACGCTCAATGCAGGAACCCACAAAGCCTAGATCCTGATTGGCGTCAACAGGCTGAAAATCGCCAAATCGACCTTGGCCGCCATTACGTTGTCTCTGGCGACCGCCTTGGCCTTGGCCTGGTAGATTGCTCCCGATCTTGCAGCGACCTGAACGACGTCCGCCCATGTTTCCTTGCCCTTGTGGGCCTGTTCCATCAAAACGTGGCATTCTCTTACTCCTTAAAAAGTGAATCAGAGTCGCAAAACAAGCGCCGACGTTGGCGCCGTCTTTGACCGCAAGCACCATGTCCGCAGCCTGGCATGGCATACCGGACAAGTCCGGGGTTGCCATCACGCAGATAGGTTTGTAATACCTCATGTGCATTGCCAGTCAGAAAGGCATGAACTTCAATTCCAAGTCCGCTCAGATGCTCGCGCCATACGCGGGACACTGCCCCACAGAGTAAAACGCCTACTCCATGTTCGTGCAAACGCAGGCACTTTTCGGCTATGCTGACTTTCGGCATGGACAGAATGATTTCTGCGTCGTCGGGTTGCGTCGGATTGACCAGTAGAAAAGATTCTGCCACATCGAATAGTGGAGTAATCCGGTCCCGGGATAGAGGAATAGCCGTTTTCATGGTTCTTGCGTTGATTGCGACATGATTCATGCAGCAATCTGTGTGCCATACCGCCACAAGCCCAACAGTCGTAAACAAATCTACAAATAACAGAACGTTACGAATTTATAGGCCCACGAAAAGTCCAATAGCTGCTTGCAATAATGCAATGATTATCGGATTGGATAGCGAAACTGCATGACGTAACGGGATGATCTTCTCTTCTCCATGCTTTGCTCTTGCGGTTTACCAGAAACGATAGACAATGTTAGCATATGCCAACATTAAAGCAGGGAAAGATCCTTGCTCGTGCAAGACAAGACACTTCGGGAGATCAAGGAATGGCGCTCAGTTTCAGTAAAACCGCCGCACAAGAGATGCAAAATTATCTGGCTCAGCGCGGCGGCGGTCTTGGTATTCGTCTAATGGTTCAGACTTCGGAATGCGATGGTATGACCTACAGGCTGGAGTTTGTGGACGAAGCCGATGAATATGACCTTATGTATGAAAGTCATGGTGCAATGATATATATTGACCCCAAGTCGCTTGTCTATGTCGATGGCACTGAAATTGGCTATTCAAGAGAGGGTGACGAAGGAGGTTTTTCAATAAACAACCCGAATGTGAAAAACCATTGTGGTTGTGGTGGAAGTTTCTACGTCTGAGCATACTTCTTTGCAATCGACCAGAACGTTGCAAAAGGAGTTTTCATGAAGATTTTTCTACAGGCAGTGGTGCTGGTTTTGTTTGCACTGACAGCCCATGCCAAAGATGTGAGTTTTAACGGCACAAAGCCTGCAGTCATCATTGACGTCCGCACCCCGCAGGAATTTTCTGCTGGCCATATTGATGGCGCGATCAACATTCCTGTCGATCAGATCGGACAGGGGATTCAGTCCATAAAGGGGTTGAAAAAGGATAGTCCTGTCCTGGTCTATTGCCGCAGTGGGCGTCGCTCGGCGTTGGCGCGAGGGATGCTGGAGAAACAAGGTTATCAGCACATTATCGATGGCGGCGGAATCGATGATTTAGCCCGGAGTCTCAAGGTCTGCAATACAAAAAATTGCTGATACTGACAATAGGTTAGAAGACAATAAAGATGACTTTCTTGAGAGAGCCATGCCGTGAAAGGCAATTCTCGTAAGCCTTCTACAGCATGACTCGTGAACATCGCCCATAGATGCAGTTTTCAGTACAGGGCTTTAAGTTGCGTTAAATAGTCTTCTTCGAGAAATACCAATCCACATAGTCATAGCCCGCGTCAGCACGCTTTTCGGCCGCTTCTGCTGTTTTCGGTGGAGGAACAATGACCGGTTCTCCGGCGTGCCAGTTTTCAGGGGTCGCCACACCGTTTGCATCGCTGGTTTGCAGTGCGGTAAGCAGACGGACAAATTCGTCAATACTGCGCCCGTTGCTCATAGGGTAGTACACCATGGCGCGAAGAACACCGTTAGGGTCGATAAGGAAGGTGGCACGCACGGCCGAGGTGTCGCCCGCACCCGGGTGGATCATGCCGTAGGAACGCGCCACATCCATCTTCAGGTCTTCGATGATCGGGAAAGGAATCTCGACGCCAAATTTTTCCTTGATATTGCGCGTCCAGGCGATGTGCGAGAACAGGCTATCGATCGACAAACCCAGTAGTTCGCAACCCATCGACTGAAACTTTGGCGCGGCCTTGGCAAACCCAATGAATTCAGTGGTACACACCGGGGTGAAGTCGGCGGGATGCGAAAACAGGATCAGCCATTTGCCGCGATAATCCGACAGGCTACGATCGCCAAAAGTGGTTCTGGCGCTGAAATCGGGTGCGGGTTCATTCAAACGCGGAAAAGCAGAGATTACGGTTTCCATAGTGTGCTCCTGGTTACGGGTTGATGAAACAGGGGGCGGGATTCAGGCTACTTTCTCTCCGCCAAATTCTTCATAAGCCAGCATGGCTTCGGCCGCCGTCATGGCCGACGGGCCACCACCCATGTAAATGGCGACTTGCAACACTTCTTCGAATTCCTTGCGCCTCACCCCCATGCGCACACACGCCTGGGCATGAAAACCGAGTTACCCGTCGATTAAACAAACTCATCGTCTGTGTGCGGTTCTGACTGCTCATGGATGTCTGATATTGAAGTTTCATTGGTTGATCCAAGTGTGATTAACCCAGCAAACCCCTGGCCTTGATCTTTCGATATAGAGAAGTGGGATGCATGCCGAGAGCGGCAGCGGTCTTGCTGCGGTTGTAGTCGTTATTCTTGAGCGCGGCTAGAATGGCCTCGGATTCGGCCTGTTGGCGGACTCTGGCAGCGAGTCCTGACGAAGACGTCTGCACAGTATGGAATTCGTCGGGCAGATGTTCGATTTCGATGTGGTCTCCACGGCAGAGAACGACGGCACGTTCGATGACATTGGCCAGTTGCCGGATATTCCCCGGCCAATCGTGGTTTTGCAGTGCGTCCATGACCTGTGGTGCAAGACTCTGCACCTCTCGCCCCATTTGCTCATTACTGCGGGCAAGCAATTCTGCGACAAGCGAAGGAATATCCTCCTGACGGGCGCGCAAAGGTGGGATTTCCAGACGAACTACCTCAAGCCGGTAGAAAAGGTCTTCCCGGAATCGCCCGGTTTTCACCAGTTCCTGCAGATTATGATGGCTGGCCGCAATGATCCGTGCCCGCATGGGTTCAGAATGGGTACTCCCCAATGGTTCAAATTCGCGTTCCTGCAGCACGCGCAGGAGCCGGACCTGCATCGCCGGACTGATCTCGCCAATTTCGTCCAAGAACAGAGTACCGTCACGCACTAGGGCAAAACGACCGGGTTTGTCGCGGTCGGCACCGGTAAACGCACCTTTCTTGTAACCGAATAATTCGGATTCCAGCAGATGGTCAGGCAGTGCGCCGCAATTGATTGCCACAAAGGGTTTGCTGCGTCGCGGCCCTTCATTGTGGATGGCGCGTGCTATCACTTCCTTGCCGGTGCCGGTTTCTCCCTGGATCAGGACGGAGGTTGGATTGTCCGCAAGTACCGGCAAGAGCGCCAAAATCTGCTGCATGGCCGGACTCTGACTTTTGACCCCACCGGATCGGCTACGCAATTGGTTGCGCAGGGCTTCAATTTCACTCAGATCACGGAACGTTTCGACGCCGCCGAGTACCGCACCCGTCGGGTCGTACAGCACTGCCGCCGAAACACTGATGGGTATTCGAGAGCCCTCCGTGTCAACGAAATAGCAGCGCTGGTTCTGGGCTGGCACTTGCTTGTCCATGGCCGCCCTGATCGGGCAATGGCTCTCGCACAAACTCGAATGCAACACGTCGGCACACAACTGCCCCAGCACTTCATTTCGCAAGAGGCCGGTAATTTCTTCGGCGGCCCGATTAAACGAGGTGATCTTCCAGTCGTGATCTACCGTGAACACGCCTTCGGAAATGCTGTCCAGAATCACCTCGCTGAATGCCGGGGCTTGCATGTCAGGCCGGAGGGCAAACCATGTCACCAGCACGCACTACTTGTAAACAGGTGCCGACGGCCTCGGTAGCCTGGTGGGTATGGTTGACGCTTTTGTTCATGGTCGTTTCTTTCAATGCTTATTCAGTGATCGCACGCATTTCCGCCAAGCGCCAATGATCCAGCCAGAAAATCAGTGACCAGTTTCTCCGGTGTTTCGACGGGAGCGCCGACAGTGACGTCAATTCCTTGGCCAGCGAAAAGATCCTTGGCACGTTGCCCCATTCCGCCGGCAATAATGTGCTTGACACCGCGTTCCGCCAGCCATGGCGGCAGTAGGCCCGGTTGATGCGGCGGAGCATCGATGTCTTCCCGTTTCAGGATTATTTTTTTGGCAGGATCGACATCGACGAGGGCAAACGATGCGCAATGTCCGAAGTGCGTGGCCAGTTTCCCGTCGGCCAGAGGAATGGCAAATCTCATATATAAACTCCTTGATAAAGGTTATGGCAGTTTCTGAAGCACGATCCAACTCACTGAAGAGCCAGTTTTTTCCAGACTTCTCGGATATCTTCGGCACATGGGCATGCGGTTTCCACGACGGCCTTCTCCTGAATCTGAGCCTGACTGACGGACGGGTCGTAACGGATTCGCCCGACAACCCGTGCTCTGGCTTGCCGGGCCAGTTCTTCAATTCGTTCAGTCATTTCGACATTGATATCCCACTTGTTTACACAAACGGACGTCGGAATGCCGAAATGCCGAGTCAGATCCAGTACACGCTCCATGTCATGCTCTCCGGCGACGCTCGGTTCGGTGACGATCAAGACGTGGGAGGCTCCAGTAATTGATGCGATCACCGGGCAGCCGATGCCGGGTGGTCCATCGACAAGAATGATCGGGTGATTACCCTCTTCGGCGATACGGCGGGCCTGCTGGCGAACAGTGGTCACCAGCTTACCGGAGTTTTCAGCGGCTACGCCAAGGCGGGCATGTACCATCGGGCCGCAGATGGTGTCCGAGATCATCCACTCACCGCACTTGCGCTCGGGGAAGTCGATGACGTCCATCGGGCAGATGTGCACGCACACCCCGCAACCTTCGCACGCTGTCGGGTCAACCCGGTAGGTGTCGTTTCCATCTTCCGGCGATGGCGGCAGAATGGCCCCGGAACGGCAGACCGGCAAACAGACGCCGCAGTTGCAGCACACCTCCTCCATGATGATTGCCTGATGACCGCTCATGAAAACGTGGCGTTCGCGGAGGGTTGGGGCCAGCACCAGATGCAGGTCGGAGGCATCCACATCGCAGTCGGCTACTACAGGCCGCTGCGCCAGCATGGCGAACGAGGCCGTGATACTGGTCTTGCCGGTTCCCCCTTTGCCACTGATGACGATCAGTTCTTTCATGGCGCAGTTCCTTGGCCGACTTCCCGCGTAATGGTTTGCCACAGGCGCTCGAAATGCGCCCGGTATTCGGGAAGAGCCTCAACGATCAATTGCCCTCGGGAGTAGGCTTCGGCAATTCGCCGGTCATCAGGAATTTCAAGCAGGACGGGGATGTGCTCTTGCGCACAATAGCGATGCACACGCTCATCGCCGATGCCAACCCGGTTGATGACGACACCAAAGGGGAGGCGCAATTCCCGTACCGTATCAACGGCCAACTTCAGATCATGCAGGCCAAAGGGCGTTGGTTCGGTGACCAGCAAGACATAATCAACTCCACGCAGGGTTGCCACGGCGGGGCAGGCGGTACCGGGTGGCGCATCGAGAATGGCAGTAATGCCCTCTTCCAGCCTGGCTTTCACCGAATGAACCAGTTCGGACGCCAGTGATACGCCAACATCCAGACACCCGCTTTTCAGCGTGATGTTTCCATCAACGAGTGTTCTGACTACGCCAATCCGGAAATCCTTTTCACGAATCGCGTTGCGTGTGCAGACCAGAGTACAACCGCCACAGCCATGACAAAGCTCGGGGAAGACCAGCGGGGCGCTGCAAAACGAAGCGAGCGCATTGAACTGGCAAAAATCAACGCACTCATCGCAGGCGTTGCAGGCCGCGGCATCGATTTCCGGAACGGATATGGAAATCTCTTCTTCGCCGATCAACGTACCGCGCAAAAACAGGTGCGCATTCGGTTCTTCGACATCGCAGTCCAGCAGTTGCACGGGAACGCCGAGCACCTTGGCCAGATTGACCGAGATGCTGGTCTTGCCGGTGCCGCCTTTGCCGGAAGCAACGGCAAGGATCATGGGTTGCTGCCTCCTCGATAACCCCGACGCCCGCGTTGGCGTGCCGTTTCCTCATCGACTTCATCTTGCCAGCCATTGCGGAAGGTATCGATTCGATCAAATTTTGCGCTGTAAGGCTTGATATCGAGAAGTGGTGTCCCGTCCAGTATGTCCACACCGTCGAGATGAAGCACATTGCCTTCGCGCCGCACCAGTTCAAGCACGCTCAAGCCGATAGCATTAGGACGACAAGGACTTCTTGTCGAAAATACGCCGCGTTCGACGTCCTGAAGAAACGGTTTGACGATCAGCTTCTGAGGTTCTGCCTGGTGAAACTGATAGATCAGATAGATGTGCGAAAACCCATCAAGGTCACTCAGGCCTTCCCCGAACTCCAGAAAAATTACTGCCCGCCCCTTGCAGCCTTTCGCATAGTTCGGCTGAATAGGCGTCTGCTGCGCGGACACATGTTCGCTGCGGATCACCCCGATGGGTTTGAAGGTGATAGCGAACTCACTCATGCCCAATGCCCTTCAACATTAGCCGCTTTGGCCTCGGATAGTGTCCCGGCGCGATAACGCGCAAGAGCTTCTGTTACAGTTGAAGCATCGGTATTGAAGACCTTGATCCCGGCAGCATCAAGCACGCGGAACGCCTTGGGACCGCAATGCCCGGTAATAAGCGCGTGGGCTCCTGCCTTGGCAATGGTTTGTGCAGACTGAATACCCGCGCCCTGGGCTGCATCCAGATTCTGCTTGTTACTGATGATTTCAAAAGCCTGCGTTGGCACGTCATAGACGAGAAAATTCCGGGCGCGACCGAAGCTCGGGTCAAGCGGAGAATCGAGGTTCTCTCCAAGGGTTGTGAAGACCAGTTTCATTCTTTTTCTTCTCCTTTTTGTTCGTAAGACATGAACCTATATTGGCATACGCCAATAACAATTGCAAGCCATTGTTACAAATCAGGCGCATGAAATGCAGTTTTTTATTTGGCATATGCCATATTAAAGTGATGCTTAAGAGGAAAATACAGGGCTTGCTTATAGAGTTGGGAAGATGTATGTTAGAATATGCTTATATTTAAAGGAGCTGCTCATGAGCGAAAGTTTGCAGGTTGTTTGCCCCTTCTGCGACACCATCAACCGTGTTTCAGCCGATCGGCTGGCTGATCAAGCGATTTGTGGTCGATGCAAACAACCGCTTTGTATCGGTGTTCCCTTGGAGCTGACGGCAAATAATTTTGAACGTCATGTGAATGACTCCGATGTGCCGATCCTGGTTGATTTCTGGGCTCCCTGGTGTGGTCCGTGTCGCATGATGGCTCCGGTGATTGAGGTGGCCGCAAAAAGTCTGGAAGCCTCCATGCGCGTCGCCAAGCTCAACACCGAAGCAGAACCTCAACTTGCCTCGCGTTTCGCCATTCGCAGCATCCCGACTCTGGCCATTTTTCATCACGGCCAAATCATTTCGCAGCGTAGCGGGGCGATCGATTTGGCTCATTTGATCGAATGGGCAAAGTCGGTCATTCCAACGACTGAGAGCAGGCTGTGACAGCGCTGACTCTTACTTCAGACCTCGTATGGCGTGCAAACAGCATCGTCTCGAACAAGCCTTGAAGGATCATCATTAATGAACAGCGCAAGCGAACCTCACAGCGAACAGCGCCTTGCGCATTTTCCTGTCTCAATTTTTTCCACCGTGATGGGGCTTGCCGGTTTAGCCATTGCCTGGCAAAAAGCGCACATGGCGCTGGGTGTTCCGGCATTCGTCTGGCAAGGTATTGCGGGTTTCGCAAGTGCTCTTTTCCTCGCTCTGCTGGCGATCTACGGCGTCAAAATCATGCGTTTCCCTCACGCCGTCGGCGCTGAGTGGAAGCACCCGGTGCGGGTCGATTTTTTCCCAACCATCTCCATCTGTTTGTTACTGCTCGGCATTGTCTGGCTCGAAACAGCGCCAACAACCTCACTGCTGCTGTGGGCCGCCGGCACGCTGATTCACTTGGCGTTCACTTTTGCTATCCTCAGTAGCTGGATGCATCACACTCACTACGATATCAAGCACGCCAACCCTGCCTGGTTTATCCCCGTGGTTGGCAACCTCTTTGTGCCGATCTGTGGTGTGCAATTCGCGTCGTCCGAACTCGCGTGGTTCTTTTTCAGCATCGGCATGATTTTCTGGATTGTGCTGATGACCATCGTCTTCTACCGCATCTTTTTTCATGAGCCAATTCCGGCACGCTTGCTGCCCACGCTCTTCATTCTGTTGGCTCCGCCTGCCGTCGGATTTATTGCCTATGGCGTACTGGTGCCGCAACTCGACAGCTTTGGCCGTGTGCTTTATTACACTGCGCTGTTCCTGACCCTACTGCTGGGTAGCAATGTGCTGCGCTTTATTCGCGGCGGCTTTTTCATATCGGCCTGGGCATACTCATTCCCGCTGGCAGCAATGACCATAGCCTCTTTTGCCATGGCGAAACGATCGGGCCTGGATTTTTTCCACTGGATTGCCGCGACCTTGCTGATTATCGTCAGCCTTATCGTTGTGGTTCTGATCGCCAAGACACTCAGTGCTGTAAGGCGACACGCGATCTGCGTGCCGGAGTGATGGGGGGTTGAAGCCAGGATGTCAATGTCCATGACTTCATGCACCACGAAGTAGTTTGGCTTTCCGGTTAAAGCGACCCAGCGGGAGTCACGTAAATCTACAGGAAGACCAACTATCCAGGGAAAATCCTAATCGTAATTTCGACGTGTGGATTCATCAGCCATGGTGGGTTGGATATATGA
Source organism: uncultured beta proteobacterium (assembly GCA_903910495.1). The sequence goes on along the minus strand of CAIVZW010000841.1, from coordinate 167 downwards.
CTTCCATTCGATGGTTTCCCATGTTCCAAGACCGGTGTGCATGTCCAAATATTTTTCTGGTATCGGGTGTGTGCCAACCACCACCGTGACTGGATAGCGTTTTTCCAGAAAGGCTCTGAAAGTCGGAATATGAGGACATGGAGGAAAACCAACGATCATGCCGGTTG
>CAIVZW010000840.1 GCA_903910495.1 uncultured beta proteobacterium | reverse complement strand
GAACGTCCACGAACGCAGTTTGCGTCAATACTATACAGCAATAGCTCGACGTTGAACCATTTCGAATCTTCCTCAGGGCGATTGCATTTGGAACTATGACACCCACCGCAGAGCCGCAGAAGAATCGCAGAGAAAGGCGAAAAACCATAACAATTCATGATTTTCTCTGCGTTATCTCATCGCCTTGTGGCTCCGCATTTCCTTCGGTCACCTCGGTGGTGGATTCTGAAATCAAATGCCAATGCCCTGACTGCCCATCTCTGAGTTCAAGGCAGCTGTGAGATTTCGGGTAAAATCAACACTGTAAAACGCCATTGATTCTAGCCAAACACCCCCTCCCCTGCCAAATTTTTCTTTATTTTCGCCAGTTTTCCCCTATGCAACCACTATCGACGCAACTCTCGCCGCCCATTGTCCTGAGCTTTGCGGCCAGCGACCCTTCAGGCGGTGCCGGCATTCAGGCCGATATCATGGCCATTTCATCGATGGGTTGCCATGCGCTCTCGGTGATTACGGCACTGACGGTGCAGGATACCGTCGGTATCGAAAGCGTTCTGGCCATTGATGCTGAATGGGTCGAAGATCAGGCCCGTGCGCTTCTTGAAGACATGCCGGTGGATGTCTTCAAGATCGGCCTGCTCGGAAGTGTCGAAAATATCGCGGCAATCGCCGGGATTCTCTCCGACTACCCGGATATTCCCCTGGTCTTCGACCCCGTACTGGCTTCCGGGCGTGGTGACGAGTTGGCCGACGAAGACATGATTTCGGCGATCAAGGAAATGCTGCTCCCGCAAACGACCATTCTCACTCCGAATTCACTTGAGGCCAGGCGACTGGCCGTTACCGGCCACGAAGATGAACATGAGCTGCCGCTTGATGAGTGCGCACGCCGGCTGATTGCCTTCGGGTGTGGATACGTCCTGCTGACCGGCACGCACGAGAACACGCCGCAGGTGGTTAACGACCTTTATGGCACAGATGGGCTGGTTCGCAGTGACCATTGGGATCGCTTGCCTGGCAGTTATCACGGTTCCGGTTGCACGCTGGCTTCAGCGGTCGCCGCCGGTCTGGCGCACCGGCTGGCCGTCAGTGATGCCGTGCGCGAAGCACAGGACTATGCCTGGCGGACGCTGGCCGCTGGTTTCCGGCCGGGGATGGGGCAATTCATCCCGGATCGTTTTTTCTGGGCGCGCCGGACTGAGGAAAACAGCGATGCCTGACCTGAAAAGGCCGGCCTTGCGCGGTCTTTATGCCATCACCCCGGACGGGATCGACAAGGAGACTCTGCTCTCCCGCGTCGAAGCTGCGCTGCGCGGTGGGGCAAGCATTGTCCAGTATCGCGACAAGCAACGCGACGCCGTTGCGCGTAGCGAGATCGCGCGCGCGCTAAGTGCGCTATGCCGGCGCTTCGGCGCCGGCTTCATCGTCAATGACGACCTGGCGCTGGCGCTGGCCAGTGATGCCGACGGCGTGCATCTTGGCAGCGACGATGGCGACCTGATAGCCGCACGGCAGGCGCTGGGTCCGGGCAGGCTGCTCGGGGCGTCGTGCTATGCCGATTTTGAAATGGCGCGCTCTGCGCTTCGGGCGGGGGCCGATTATGTGGCCTTCGGTGCGG
>CAIVZW010000839.1 GCA_903910495.1 uncultured beta proteobacterium | reverse complement strand
TGGCAAAGTTCAAGGAACTGACCGACAAGTTGAACCACAAGGATGTGAAGCTGGGCGAGATTTCCGGCTTTGCTGTGACCGCCAGCGGTAGCACGTATGCTGGCAATTACACGGCAAACCTTTGGATCAATACGCCGGTGCCAACAACGCTTTCGCATGATCCCAATGCAGACCCGGCAGGACTGGCTACAAGGGCGAATAACGCTCTGGTGGAAGCCTCGCGCGAGCCCGATCGCATGCGCAAGCTCATTGAGGAAATGGTTGCCAAGCGTGCCTCTCTTGAATACCGTCTGAATGCGCCCTTCCCGCTGGCCGAACAACTGGCCAACAAGGTACGTGAAGTCGATTTGCTTGAGGCTCAGGTTATCTCCTACGGGAAAGTGAAGACCGGCCTCGAACGTGAACAGGAATTAGAGGATGCCTGGGCCGAACGTACCGGGGCCATCACTCCGCTATTCTCGCGCGGTGAAGGTGGCGGCATTTCCGTCCGTGACCTGAAAGCGGTGCGCGATCGCATTGCCGGGCGCATGAGCAATCTCCCGGTTGTGAATGTGCTGGAAGATCCGGGGCAGGCCCCGAAAGCACTGCGCGACTACATTGAACAGGCCGGCGCCTGGAACGATGTGGAAGGGGCGATGCACGACGGCGAAATTTACCTGTTTGCCTCCGGCATCAAGAGCGAGGAACGGGCAGAGTTTGTGCTGGCTACCCATGAAATCACGCACTACGGCCTGCGCGGGGCGTTTGGTAAAGGGCTGGATCCGGTATTGCAGCATATCTGGCTGAATAACAGCCAAGTGCGCAAGGCGGCAACGGCGGTGCGCAATCGCAATGAACTGGCCTCCAATCTGGAAGCGGTAGAGGAAGTGCTGGCCGACATGCCGAGTGAGGATCTGGTGAAGCTCAAGGGCTGGCGGCGCATGGTTCAATCGGTGCGTAACTGGTTCTCAAGCCATGGTTTCGATCGTCTTGCTGAAAGCCTGGATAACTGGCTCAAGGCCGGCATGACCGAACAGCAGCGTGCCGATCTGTTTGCGGCTGATGTGATTCGTCAGGCGCGGGCATGGGTAGAAAACGGGCGGCGGCAGGCCGGTGGCTACGGAACGGGAACACGCTTGGCGAATGCCGGCGAACAGTTGCTGAGTCGGCGCGGCTCGACCTTGTTTGAAGATTCCCCGGACAGTCCCCCGAAGCCGGGACAGCCTTTCATTGCTTACCGGGTATCGAGCCAGGATGATCTGATCAATGCCAATGCCGGAAACGCGCAAGGCGTTGCGGCCTTCCTGGCGGCGGGCGATGATATTTTCAATCCGACAGTCATTGCCAAGGGGCTCAAGCTCAATGCGTATCGCGTGACCATCGACAAGCCGTTCGGGGTGTATTCCACGGTCTATGCCGGGCGCGGGGCGGGCGAAGTGGTTGGCCGTACCATCAAGCACGGCGGGGTGCAGTATTCATTCCCGGCTGCCGGCTATACGGCTGTGAAGCTCGGCTCTGTTCCGATGTCGGCGGTGCGATCGGCGCTGAAGAACAGCGGCTACGATTCGTTCGACGATTCCGGATCCAGGGCGGGCGGGGATGTTATTCGCTCGATGTTCTCGGGAATTCGATTGTCTCGGGCGCCCTCTGCGACGGCGACAAATTCTCCCCTGACTGCCGAACAGCGTGCCGACGCGATCATTGCCAAGAGCGTTACGACCTTCAGGCCGGTTGATGCCCTGGTGAAGTTTGCTACCAAGACCGTGCGCATCGACCGGGCGACTTCGGCACTATACGACAAGGCCGGGGCATTACTCGATCGCTATACGCCGGAGCATATCAAGGCCGGGGTTGTTTCCGACTATGGTATCCCGGAAGCGGTGATTGATCGGCGCATTCTCTTGCAGGGCGCGATGAAACAGCAGATTCGTGGCGCCGGGGAGTTGATCGACAAGCTGGCGACGTTGACCCGATCAGAAAGCCGGGTAGCGTATGAGTGGATGAATAACGCGGATACGCAGGCGGCGAAATTCTTTGAAGATCAGTTGCCGGCTGAGTCGTTGAAGGTGATGAACGAGGTCAAGGCGCTGGTCGACAAGCTCTCCCAGGAAGCCGTGAAGCTCGGGCAACTGGATCCGGAAGCCTTCAAGCGCAATCGCTTTGAATACCTGCGGCGTTCCTACGTCAAGCACACGGCGGAACTGTCGGCCAGCGAGTCGAAGAACCGCGGGCGGGCGATCTCCATCCTGGGTGATCAGTACAAAGGCCGGGGCATGGTTGAGGCGGTTTCCATGGCCAAGTTCAGGAACATTGCGCCGGAGTGGTGGAATCGTAAGCTGCAGGCCGGGAAAGCTGACAAGGGGCTCAAGGGCGAGAAGTTCATCCGCCTCGAACGGCGGGCGCCGAACGGGCAGGGCACTATTCCCCTGGTGACAATCCAGGGCCCGGGTAATACCAATCCGCTGAAGAAGGGGAAATTGCTCGAAGCGATCTACTGGCCGGCTGGCGAGGCGATTCCGGCGCGCTATGGCGCATGGGATCAGGCGGGAACCTGGGAAGTGCGCGATACCAAGGGCGGCGATCTGATCCTGTGGCGCGATTTCTCCAAGCAGGAGCGGGAAGCCATGGGCGAGATTGACGAGGCCCGCTACGCGATTGCCAAAACCCTGCACGGCATGATCCATGATGTTGAAACCGGGAAGTACCTGGAATGGCTGGCCATTCGTTACGCGGCTAAGGATGCATCGGCGGTGACGGGTACGCTGGTCAATGCGTCTGACCGGCTGCGCGATACTTTCGGCAAAGATGAATGGGTGCAGGTTCCGGACGTGAAGATTCCGGGAACCAGCGTGCAGAAGTATGGCTTGTTGTCCGGGCGCTACCTGCCGGGCACGATCTGGAATGACGTGCGGCAAACCGTGGGTTTCAAGTGGCAGATTTTCGGTGAAACCTATGCTCAGATTCTCGGCGCCTGGAAGACGGCCAAGACGGCGCTCTCTCCTGCCGTGCATACCAACAACGTGATGGCTAACTTTGTGATGGCCGACTGGCATGATGTGACTGCCGGCCATGTGCTGAAAGCGCTGCGCCTGATCCTGGCGGCGAACGATCGCGGCGGCAAGGGGCTCATTGGCCGTGCCGGAAACGTGGCGGGCCGGGCTGGTATTGACGATCACGAAGCGGCCAAGGTTATCTTGAACCGCTTTGCTGACGCGGGCGGTAACATCGGCACCTGGGCGACGGCGGAACTGCAGAAGGAACAACTTGAACCACTGCTGAAAGCCCTGGAAAACGAGATCGGATCGCTTGGCCAAACGCAGGCCGGGCAAGTCGGGGTCATGGTGGCGCTGCAGAAAATGCTGCAACTGCGGTTCCCAAGTGCCTGGGCGGCGTTCAAGCCAACAAAGGTTGGCCAGGCGCTGTCTACGGAAGCGGCGAACATGCTCAGTCTGTACGAAGCCGAAGACCAGGTATTCCGCATCGCTACTTTCCTGCGGGCGAAGGAAGACGGCGCGACCGATCTGGAAGCCGGGAAAGAGGCGCGCAAGTCCTTCCTCGACTACAACATCAATGCGCCTTGGGTGCAGGCCGCGCGCAAGTCTTTCCTGCCGTTCGTGGCCTTCACCTATCGGGCGGTGCCGATGCTGCTTGAAACCGCGGCCCGGAAGCCCTGGAAGTTGCTCAAGTTGGGCTTGATGGCCGGCGCCTTGAATGCGCTCGGGTATCTGCTCTCCGGTGGCGATGAGGACGACGAGCGCAAGTATCTGCCTGACGAAAAGGCCGGAAAGATATGGGGCGTGGTTCCGAAGTTGATCCGCATGCCGTGGAATGATGGCAACGGCTCCCCGGTCTTCCTGGATGTGCGGCGGTTTGTCCCGGTCGGTGATGTGTTCGACCTCGGGCAGAATCATGCGGCTGTGCCGGTGCTGCCGTTCATTGTTCCGGGCGGGCCTCTGGCACTGCTCGGGGAGTTGATGGCCAACAAGAGCCAATTTACCGGAAGGAAGATTGCGCAGGAAACCGATACCGCGGCAGAACAGGCCGGCAAGGTGATCGACCATCTGTTCAAAGCCTTTGCGCCGAATCTGGTATTCCTGCCGGGCACGTATGCCTTCGATAACGTGATGAATGCCAGCAAGGGCAAGACCGATACATTCGGGCGTGAGCTATCGACTCCTCAAGCGATTGCCTCGACGTTCGGGGTGAAGCTGGGCAGTTATCCGCCCGGTGTCCTGAAGCAGAATGCCTGGCTCGAGACGCAGGCGAAGACGATGGAAATTGAGCACAACATCACGAAACTGAAGCGTGAGCGGCAAAAGAACGGCATTGATCAAGATGAGTTCCGGGATAAGGTCAACGCGCAGATGGACAAGATGCGGGCGGTCATGGAGAAATTCCGCATGCGGTCATCGGGCGGCTAGTCGAGTCGGTGGGCCAAATCTGCAGCAGATAAATTGTAATAAATTTGGAGCTGGTTGATATTGCGGTGCCCTACCATGCGGGCCAGGGATAGAACATCCATCTTGCTGGCCAGCCGGGTGATTGCCTCGTGCCTGCTGTCGTGAAAGTGTAGATCCTCGATCGCGGCTTTGTCGCGGAACTTGCGGAACAGGGCGTCCAGGCTCTGTGTCGATGACATCCTGAAAACGAATTCCGATTCCTTGTCTGCGGGGATTTGCTTGATCAGCCGTATGGCCTCGCGGGACAGCGCGACATCGCGCTTTGATGATCGGGTCTTGCGGCTCCCTGGAAGGATTCCGGAAACCGTGCAATAGCGATCGTCAAGATTCACGTCTTGCCAGCGCAGTGCGCAAATCTCCCCTGCGCGCATGGCTGTCTCGATGGCGAACAGGAAGATGGAGCCGACTCGGGCGGATAGGGTACAGGGTGGTGCATTTCGACTGTACCCGGCACAAAACAGAATCCTCTCGATCTCGTCTTCACTGATCCGTCTATCGCGTGCGTCGGGGTTCTCGGGCCTGGCGACATCTTTCATCGGGTGCGATTTGAGCCACTTCCATTCCTTTATAGCAATCGTGCAGGCCGGCGACAGCAGTTTCCATTCGCGTAGTACCGTACCGTCACTGACTTCCAGGAGGCGGCGATCGCGCCAGGCGGCAATGTGGCTCTCATTGAGCGCGACCAGGCGGACGCTGCACAACGGATCGGGCGGGACAGGCGGCTTGGCATTGGGCCGGCCTTCGATCATCCGGGTTAATCTGATCGTTTCCCAGCGGGCGCCGGCCTTCTTGACGGATATTTCATCCCGGTATTTTTCCAGCAGATCCCCAAAGGTTTTATTCGGAATCTGCCCGCTATCCCCGGCCCTGATCTCGGATTCTCGTTCTGTAGCCCAGGCTTTGGCTTCCCCTTTGCTCGGAAATGTGCCTGAGTCCCTGACGCCTTTTAGACGTACAATGGCTCTCCAACTGCTCCCGCGCTTCTGATAAGTAGCCATCCTTGGCTTCCTTGGTACAGTAAATGGTGCAGGAATGGTACAGCAGATGGGGCAAAGTTGGAATAATTGGGGGTGAAGTGGGGTTTCCAAAGCACCAAAGAAAAACCCGCAAAGCCTTGAACAGTGCGGGTTTGTCAGTGGTTTGAAGCATTCTCTATTTTGCGGCGTGGTGCCCAGGAAGGGACTCGAACCCCCACAGTGTTGCCACCACCAGGACCTGAACCTGGCGCGTCTACCAATTTCGCCACCTGGGCATTTCCAGAGAAGGCCGAATTCTAAAGGAAC
>CAIVZW010000838.1 GCA_903910495.1 uncultured beta proteobacterium | reverse complement strand
TCTGATTCACTTTCCCCCGCCTATTGTCGATTACGTCATCGCCCATGAACTCGCTCACCTGCGCGAGATGAACCACAGCCGGCGTTTCTGGATCACCGTCGGGCAACTCTATCCCGACTACAAAACAGCGCGCGACGAATTGAACCGTCTCGCTGCCGACTGCCCGCACTGGCAATAAGCGTGCGCCGTGCGGTGGATTTTGAAGCTAAATTTGTTTGCCTTGACCTGTCCTACAAAAACCGGCGAATGCGATTTCGAACAAGGTAGAATCAGGCTTTCACCGGAGCACATCCGTTCAGGCCCCAGCCATTTCTGGAAGAACCCGTAAGAGGAAAACATGAGAATCCTGCACACCATGATTCGGGTCGGCAATCTTGACCGTTCATTGTCCTTTTACATCGAAGTCCTCGGCATGCGCCTGTTGCATCGCACGGATTACACCGAAGGTCGTTTCACTCTCGCCTTTGTCGGCTACTGTGATGAAAGCGAAGGCGCGGTGCTCGAACTCACGCACAACTGGGACACGGCGACCTACGAACCGGGCAATGCCTTCGGCCACATTGCGCTGGGCGTTGAAGACGCCTACACGGCCTGCGCACAGATCAAGGCCAGGGGTGGCAAGATCACGCGCGAAGCCGGACCGATGAAACATGGGAGCATCGTCATCGCCTTTGTCGAAGATCCTGATGGTTACAAGATCGAGTTGATCCAGACAGGCACATACTGAGCCTGTGGCTCTTCAATCCTCCCCCGGGATTCCACCGATTGCCGCTCATCAACCGATTCCCATCGCCATCCTTGCAGGCCCCAAGCGGGTCTGACACTCACTCTGGAGCATCCATATGAATCAAGCCATACAATGGGGCGTACTGGGCGCTGCCCGCATCGCCCGCCTGCAGGTCATCCCGGCCATTGTGCGTTGCCCAAACGCCCGCTTGCATGCCGTAGCCTCTCGCGACCCGGCAAAACTGGCCGAGTTTCAAGCGCTGTTCGGCAGTTTCAAGACCCATGACAGCTACGAGGCCCTGCTTGAGGACCCGGCAGTCGATGCCATCTATATTCCACTGCCCAACTCCATGCACCGCGAATGGGCAATCCGTGCCATGCGTTGCGGCAAGCATGTGCTGTGCGAAAAGCCACTGGCGCTCAACAGCCAGGAGGCGGCCGAGATGATCCAGGTCGCACAGGAGTGCAAGCTGCTGCTGATGGAAGCGTTCATGTATCGCTATACCGACAGGATGTCCCAGATCAACCGGGTACTGGGTAGTGGCGTGCTCGGACAAATACGCAGCGTCAACTCGACCTTCCGTTTTCTGCTTGATCGTGAAAACACGATCAAGGAAAACCCCGAACTCGGCGGCGGCGCACTGTATGACGTGGGCTGCTACCCGCTTAACCTGATCGGTCTCGTTGCCGGTGCCGAGCCGGTCTCCGTCGTGGTGGAATGCGACAAATCCCACGGCGTGGACATCAATCTTTCCGCCCTGTTGCGTTACGAAAGCGGTCTCATTGCCTCGCTGCATTGCGGGTTCAATGCCTTCGGCCGCATGCACAGCGAAATTATCGGTACTGATGGCACACTGCTGGCACCGGATACCTTCCTTGATGATGCGGGACAACTGGCCTTGCATACCCGACAAGGCTGTGCGCTTATCCCCGTCGCCGCATCCGATCGCTATGGCGAAGAAATCCGGGATTTCTCGGCGGCCATTCTGGAAAACCGCTCGCCCATGCTGAGTCTGGAAGAATCCCTGAGAAATATGCGAACCCTTGATTGCATTCTGGAACAGGTTCGACGCTGACCAGTGTAAGGTGTCTTGACCGGAAGTTGCGTACTTTTGTTAATTCACATACTCATTTGTCAGGAGAAAACTGCATTCGGTTAGACCGCCGTGATAAAGCCTCGCGACGCCCGAACGCACGTCGTCACGGCCCAACTATTACTGTGTTACCGCATATAATCATTTAGTTATTATTATTTTCCGGCGTCAAATGAGTACTCCATCTGCAGCTAACCGAGGCTTCGGAAGATGGGCCCGGACACACATTGGAAGATCGTCCGATGTTTCGAATAAAATTGCAAAATTGCAAAAACAGTTGAACCGCCCCCCCCCTTGGAGTATATTGCGCCCCTAGTTGGCACAGGGGCTTGTTTCTATTCTGGCAAGTTTCCCGAGGGCTTTTACCTTTATTTATCTAGGAGGATATATGCAACTGAAGAAAATATTAGGGCTTGTCCTGGTTTCAGCATTTGCCATGAGCACGGTTCAAGCACGCGACTTCCGTTCGGCAGATGTACATCCGCTCGACTACCCGACCGTCATGACGGTCAAGAAGATCGGCGATATCGTCAGCCAGAAGACCGGCGGCAAATACAACGTCAAGGTCTTCGGCAACAGTTCGCTGGGATCCGAGAAAGACACCATCGAGCAGGTCAAGATCGGCGCTCTGGATATGGTTCGTGTCAACACTTCGGCATTCCACAGCATCGTTCCGGAATCCATGGTTCCGTCCTTCCCGTTCATCTTCCGTGACATCAAGCACTTCCGCAAGACCATGAACGGCGCGCAAGGCGACCAGATTCTGGCGGCTTTCGAAAAGGCCGGCTTTGTTGGCCTGGCCCTGTGGGAGTCCGGTGCCCGCTCCATCTACGCGAAGAGGCCCGTAAGAAACCTGGCCGACGTCAAAGGCATGAAGATCCGCGTTCAGCAATCCGACCTCTGGGTGGCCCTAGTGCAAGCCATGGGCGCCAACCCGACGCCGATTCCCTACGCCGAGGTTTACACGGCCCTGAAGACCGGTCTGGTCGATGCCGCTGAAAACAACTATCCGTCCTACGAAACGTCCAAGCACTTCGAAGCCGCTACGATCTACAGCGAAACCCAGCACGTGATGGCTCCGGAAGTCCTGGTCTTCTCCAAGAAGGTCTGGGACACGCTGACCAAGGAAGAGCAGAAGATTATCCGCGAGGCGGCCAAGGAAACCGTTCCTTTCTACATCGATCTGTGGACCAAGAAAGAAGAAGCGTCCAAGGAAATCACCATCAAGGCCGGCGCCAAGTACATTGATGACGTCAACAAGGCTGAATTTGTTGGCGTGATGAAGCCGGTGTGGGACAAGTTCTCCCCGACGCCGGAACTGAAGAAACTGGTTCAGGACATCGTCAACACCAAGTAACGCAACGGCTGGCTTTTTGCTTTTGCCCCAAGAACCCGAAGGCGTGTTGTT
>CAIVZW010000837.1 GCA_903910495.1 uncultured beta proteobacterium | reverse complement strand
ATCCCGGGCAGCGAGATCGAGCCGCCACCGACCTTCGGCGCCAGAATCCGCGCCGAATTCATCTTCGGCATGGGCAAGGTCTCCGGCAAGTTCGTGATCATCCTCAACATCAACAAAGTCCTCTCGATCGAGGAAATCGCACAGATAACCAGCACGGATGGCGCCGTTTCAGAATCTGTTGTCGCCTCTAATAACCTGCAGTAACCGGATCGCAGTCCGCATCACTATGTCATTCTGGAGAACAGACCATAAAGAATCTCGTGAGTCACCATGCTTCGGTTCGAGTTCTCCAGAACGACCAGACCACGTGCTTTTCGGTTGTTGGCGCCGTGACCTACGACAAAGTTTCCGTTGGTTACGATCTGGGGAAACTCTGGATATCCAAGCGTCGATCCTGAGTCATTTGTTCGAAAGAATGATTTTCGCGGCACCAACGCCGCTTCGTATGGCGCCTTCAAGGGAGGCTGTTCGATGAACGATTTAAGTGAGTGGCCGGCTTTGGATCTGTTACCTGCCGTAATCCTTGCAAACATCATCAGGCCGTTGAGGGTCGGTTGTTCGCATTTAAGGCTGGAGGAAACAGCCGTTCGAGCGTAATTTCACCCAAATGCTAATACCTGTAGCCGCCCTGGCTGAACGGCGGCCAGCGACCGACCAGGCTTTCCAGCATTTCCAGTTCGGCGTCGCTGTGGTTGATGACACTGGCGTCGACCATCATTGGCAGCGACGAATCCCTGTTGATATACACCGGATGATCGTGATGCCTGGTCTCGATGTGCTCGACGTGGCTCGGGTCGGCGGCCGGGATCAGATCGGCAGCACCATAGCACAGGCAGAAGTAGACACGCTTGTCCTCCGCTTCGATATAGCAGCCGGTGCCGCGAATGCCGATGGTGGCAGTCACTGTTTCGATTTTCTTGCTGCCCTTGCCGAAGACCGAGAGGAGTTTTCCGGAGAGGATGCGCAGCACATCGACTGCCACGCCGGAAAAACTGACGGCGCTGTTTTCCCGCTGCAGGAAGGCGTCCTGGCCGATCACGTAAATGGCTTGACTCGCGCTGCCGGTGACGATGGTGTCGCCGCTGCCGACGGCCATGCCGGGTTGCGCGGGTTTGCCATTGACGGTGACGTTACCGGTGATTTTGTAAAGGCCGGGCAGGATGGGCCGGGAGCCGCTGGCCAGTGCCTCGCGGATCAGTCCGACTAGGCCGGCGCTGCCGAGCAGACCGGCGGCGGCGAGGGATTTGAGCCACTGGCGACGACCGGATTGATTCATGATCAGTGTCCTTGACGGTGAATGGGCTGGCATCAAACCGGTTTGCATGATTGAGCGTCTGGTGCGCGTTGTCCAGCCAGGCCGGGCGCTGGTTGTAGAGATTGTTTATGTTGAGTGCCTGTAGTTCTGGATGCCCACGAAATCACGGCATCTTATGCCAGTTTGCTAATTCGGGACACTGTTGTCGCGAATCCATGTGGCCAGCCCGGCTTCGGAAAGTTCACCCGAGGCGAGAGCGAGCATTCGCGTTACGCAGTCAACGTCTCCGGCGACAAGCGTATAGCCATGGCACAACAGAAAAAGCTCAATGCAGACAAAGGCGGTCCGTTTGTTGCCATCGACAAAAGGATGGTTGCGGGCGATTCCGAAGCCGTAGGCCGCAGCGAGATCCGCAAAGTCAGGATTGCCGTAGGCGGCCAGTTGTTGCGCCCGTCCGAGTGCCGACGTCAGCAAACCGGCATCGCGCATGCCGGACGGCCCGCCATGTTCGGCGAGTTGCGCTTCATGCACGGCGTGTACAACAGACTCCTCTATCCAGATCCACTGATTCACTTGGCCAGTTCGCGCAGGACGTTACGCCGTGACTTCATGACCTGTCGGGCCAGTTCCATCTGCTTTTCGAATTGCGGATTGAATGGGGTCAGACGGACGCCTTCAGGTGATTCGGTGGCGTAGAGGGTGTCTCCCTTTTCAAGACGAAGCAGGGAAAGCAGTTCTTTTGGCAGTATGACGCCTACCGAGTTACCAATCTGGGTCAGTTTGAGATTGAACATGACGCGCTCTTGCTGTAATAACAATTGTAATACTAGACGACTTGTCTTTCTGGATCAAGATATTGCTGTGCGCCGTACGCCTTCGAGATAGCGTTCGCCGTTCATTGTGCCGCCTGTGATGCGCTACGCCAGGCAAGACCGGCAGTTTGCCACAACCGGCTTGGCGGGTTACGACTACGATTCCATTTCGAAGTGCTGCCGTACCCGGTCTTCCAGCAACTGAAGCGAATCGCTTTCGCTGCTGTTTTCCAGACGCTCGAAAATCTCGCAGGCCATGGGGCGAAACACCGCCATGACCGAGGGGT
>CAIVZW010000836.1 GCA_903910495.1 uncultured beta proteobacterium | reverse complement strand
TCATCTTGCCGTTGATGCCGGTCGCCACCACGGTCTCTTCATTGACAAAGCCGAAGTTCTTGAGATGGTCAATATGCTGTTTGGTACGCACATCGGGACTGATGATGGCGCCGCCTTCAAAGGTGGTGAACACTTTGGTGGCATGAAAGCTGAGTACCGACAAGTCGCCGTGGGTGAGGACGCTCTGGCCCTGATGACGCACGCCAAATGCGTGGGCGGCATCGTAGATCACCTTGAGGTTGTAATTGTCGGCGATGCTTCGGATGGCTTCGACATCGCAGGGACGGCCATAGCAATGCAATGGCATGATGGCCGTGGTCTGCGGCGTGATGGCGGCTTCAATTTTGGCCGGATCGATGTTGAAGGTATCCGGCTCGATGTCGACGAACACGGGCTTGATGCCGTTCCACAGCAGCGAATGGGCTGTTGCGACGAAGGAATACGGCGTGGTGATGACCTCGCCGCTGATGCGCAGCGATTGCAGCGCAGTGACCAGCGCGATCGTGGCATTGGTGAATAAGGAAATATGCTTGACACCCAGGTATTCCGCCAGTTCGCCCTCAAACTGATTGTGAAATGGACCGCGATTGGTGAGCACCTTGCTGTCCCAGATTTTCTGCAGATAGGGAATGAAGTCCTCCAGCGGCGGCAGGTCCGGTTGGGTGACGTAGATGGTTGAGTTATTTGCCATGAGGGCTCCGTGGCTTGGACGGTTTGCGCTTTGACTTCGCCGGGACTTGCTTTTTGGTCTTGTTCGTCTCGGGTGCGGAGATCAAAGTTGGCGATGTCCCGGGGTGGCTGGCCAGCAAACGCAGCCAGTAATCACGAAAAGCACTGTAGAAGCTTTCCAGCGAACCGGTTTGCGTTTCGCCGATCCTGAAATATTCGGCCACGATCGGATCCTTGCTGAAGTGGTAATCGATGCGTTGTGTGGCGATATTGATGGCATGCATCGCTTGCTCTGGCCTCAGATAACCGTCGCGCCATGCAGCCAGTGCATAAGCAACCCAGACCAGATGGCCAACTCGACCGCCATGGGTGTGCGTGGCATGCGTGGTCTGCTGCTTGTTTTGGCGGAACACGCCCAGCGACTCGCGGATGAAGGTCACTGGCAGAGTCTGCGCTGCATTGAGCAGAAAACCGATGTCCAGCAATCCGTAGTAAGACAGGTCGTCAACCGGAGGCCGCGGGTAAAGTCTTGCACCTTCAGCCGACATGACCATGTTGCTTAATTCGCCCAGCCAGTTGTCGCAGGAACCCACGGTACTCACGAACAGTTCTTCGGTCGTCAGTTGAAAGACATGCCCCGGAAAATCTTGAACGAAGTCCGGCAATTTCATGCTGTACGCAGGCACCGAATCTTCCAGGCTTAACCAACGCTGACTGACTGTTGCGCAACATGGTGCGGCATTATGTGCAACCACATGGTTTCGATAAAAGTCCGGATAAATGATGTCGTCATCGAGATTGAAATGCACCAGCGGCGTCTGGCCGTCCCACAGATCCAGCAGTTGCTCGTGGTTGCGCCGTGCATTCTGCGGACCGCGCACCACCCGCAGGTTCAGATCTGAGGTCAGCCGACCGAAGTGCCCCTGCTTGATCATGTCCGTGATCACGCCCCCCGGACTGTCATCCGATAGTATGACCTTGAAGTCCTTGAAGCTCTGGCGGTGAAGCGCCACGAACAACTCGCCCAGGTATTCCTTTTTGTAGGCGGGAATCAACGTGGTGATCTGGGTCATGAGTGCGAACAAGCAAACGGGATTGTCCATCATCTTATGCCCATTTTTCTTGCTACTGCCTGGGAGAACCGCCGGATTTAGGAGTTAAATCGGCCGTATCGCGAAATTGAAGTCAATGAAACTGCCCGCACCAACGCGTGGCGGATGCGCTCGGGGAAGCTCAGCGTCCATTGCAGCGCCTGCATGCCGCCCAAGCTGCCGCCCATCACCGCGG